>CAZDVF010000129.1:0-7356 GCA_964508725.1 uncultured bacterium
GCGAGGAGAGTCACTTTACGCGTCACATGATCCTCCTCTACATGGTCACGGCATCCACATCAGAACGTCTCTTCCCATCAATTCTGAGGAGGATGCGATTGGGCACACACACAATGACCTGACCGGTTGAATGGATTTTTCCCATCCGCATGCACGTTTTATGCGGGCATGGCGCATTTTCGATCCACACGCGATCTTCGGAGATGCGGAGCGTCGTCTCGCCCAGCGGACCAGCAACAGTCACAGTCTGATCGACCTTAAGGGGAAGTCGCTGTTGGACTTCGCCATCCACAATGACCGTCACGGAATCTCCCTCACCAGAGAGTGTATGAACTAAAATCAGGCTCAAGACAAAGCCGGCGCCAAGCACGCCGGCTAAAATCAGGTCTCCCTTCTTCAAATGTCGTAAAAAGGAAATCATTGCGATGTCACAATGGCCAGAGCCATGGAGTTGAGCTTGGTCTGGGCGTTGTCGGAGCGGGACAGAAGGATAATCGGTTTGCGTGCGCCGACCACCAGTCCGGCGCTCAGGGCTTTTGCCAGGTGCCAGAGCGATTTCCCGAGGATGTTGCCGCTTGCGATATCGGGAACGAGCAGAATATCCGGATCTCCGGACACCATGCTTTCGACGCCCTTGATTTTGGCCGCTTCGCGTGATACAGCGATATCCAGGGCCAGCGGACCCTCGACGATGACGTTGCCGAATTCTCCCTTCTGCGACATGGATTGAATGTCAGCTGCATCCCGGGTTTCGGGCATGTCAGGATTGACATTTTCGATTGCCGCCAGCACCGCGACTTTGGGTTGGGTGATTCCCAGTTTCAGAATGACTGACACGGCGTTGCGCAGGATGTCCGCTTTCTGCTCCAGTGTTGGACGTATGACCATACCGCCGTCAGTCGTCAGCAGCAGTTTGTGGTAAGACGGCACCTGAAACATGGCGATGTGGCTCAACAGTCGTCCGGTTCGCAGATTGTACGCTTTGTTCAGCACCGCCTTGAGCAACGTTGGCGTGGGGACCTTGCCCTTCATGAGGCTGTCGGCTTCACCCGAATCCACCAGGGCAACAGCTTTGTCTGCAGCGTCAGCTTCATCCACTGCAGGATGAATGGAGATGCCGCTCAGGTCAAAATCCATCTCGCTGGAGATCTGTTCGATTTTCTTCTGGTCTCCCACAAAGATGGGTTTGAGAATCCCGACGTCCTGTCCGATCTTGACCGCTTCCAGCACAGCGCGTCCCTCTGCTCCGGCAATGGCTACGGTTCCGCCGCCCCGTTTCTTCGCTTCATCGATGACTTGTTGAAAGTTACTCAGCATATTGTTTCCGGCTCCTTGTGTGTTTGATTTGTGTCACTGATCTTCGGAATCTGTTCGTGTATTCGGTTCCATTTCGATGAGAATGTCGCCTGCGTCCACTTGACTGCCCTCCTTCGCTCGGACAGATATGACGCGTCCGTCTTGCAATGCGCAGAGGTCTGTTTCCATTTTCATGGCTTCGACGATGGCCATGCATTGGCCCGCTTTCACAATGTCTCCCTCTTGGACAGCCATCTTGAGCACGGCGCCCGGCATGGGTGATGTGAGAAACCGCCCCGCTTCGCTGCCGCATGCGGCCTTTTCACCAGACGATCCTGCATCCTCATTCGGAATCGTGAAACAAATGTGTTTACCGTTCAAGTGGACTTCGATTCGATCCTTGCACCGCGCGACCAGCGCTGTCACTGAACGACCCTCCTTCAACATCGAGACAGTGGATTGTGATGGTTTCACAGCGTTGACTGAAAACGCGCCATCCCCTGTTTGAATCGTGCATGTCTCTTTCTGCTGATCAACCCTGACAGTAAAAATATCTGAATCATGGCAAAATTGTTGATCCATCAGTCCCCCTAACGTGATCCGATACGCCAGCCGCCCATGGACTGCCATGGCGTGGAATATGTTCGGTTTGACCTGCCTGCATGAGACACGGGACCATCGCAATCACACAAAGCCGCCGCTGCCAGGGCCAATCGCAAATCGTCCGGATCGAGAGACTGCGCCCATCCTTTCATGTGTTGCGTGATGAAATCTGTCGTCGTATTGCCTGCAATGAACGCGGAATTCATCATAATGTCCCGCAAAAACGGGATAGGTGTTCGGATGCCCAGAATGACGTACTCTGACAGCGCGTGGAGCATGCGGCGTCTTGCGGATTCCCGGTCATCCCCCCAGCAGATGAGTTTAGCGAGAACGGGATCGTAATGCCTGCTCACATCGCATCCCTCGAATATTCCTGAATCGAGCCGTACGCCCGGTCCCCGAGGTTCACGCAACACGCGGATCTGACCCAGGGACGGAAGAAAACTATTGGCCGGATCTTCCGCGTAGATGCGGCATTCGATGGCATGTCCCCGCTGCCGAAGATCCTTCTGTGCAATCGTGAGGGACTCACCTGCGGCGATCCGGATCTGCCATTTAACCTGATCGATTCCCGCAACCATTTCAGTGACAGGATGCTCCACCTGAATACGTGCATTCACTTCCAGAAAATAGTATTGCTTTTGTCCATCCACCAGGAATTCGACAGTGCCGGCATTGGTGTAGCCCGTGGCGTGCACCACATCCAATGCGGACCGGCCCATGCGTTCGCGCAGATCGTTGTCCAGAAAGGTGGAAGGCGTTTCCTCCACGATTTTCTGATGCCTCCGCTGGATAGAGCATTCGCGTTCAAAAACGTGGATAGCATTTCCATGCGTGTCTGCCAGCACCTGGAACTCAATGTGACGCGGCGATTCGATGCACTTTTCGAGATAGACTGTGGGATCTCCGAACGCGGACTGCGCCTCACGGCGGCCCGATTCGACTGCGCTCTCCAGTGTTTGTGGATCGTGAACGACGCGCATCCCCTTACCACCGCCGCCGGCAGCCGCTTTCACCATCACAGGATAACCGATCATCTCGGCTTCCCGCTTGTAGATTTCCAAATCATCGCTGGCCGATTCCATTCCCGGAATCATCGGAACGCCGATGTGGGATAGCGCCTTTCGTGACGCCACCTTGTCTCCAACCAGTTCGATGGCTTCAGGACTCGGCCCGATGAAGACGATGCCAGCGTCGCGGCAGATTGCGGCGAACCGGTGGTTTTCAGAGAGAAATCCATACCCGGGATGGATAGCCTCAGCTCCAGTCTGTTTCGCCGCAGACAGGATGGATTCCATCTTAAGATAGCTCTCCAGCGGCGGCGACGGACCGAGGTGCACGGCCTCATCCGCCATTTGCACGTGGAGCGCCGTCCTGTCCGTATCGGAGTACACCGCTACTGTCGGGATGGACATTTCGCGGCACGCGCGAATCACCCGGACGGCAATCTCACCGCGGTTCGCGATCAGCACTTTACGAAACATACGCCTCCTGGTTTTGTGGGTGGGCAACAGATGTCTCTACTCCTTTTGATGGATCCAAACAATAATAAATGAATCAATTTTAAGTTTGAAGAATCACTGCCGCAAGCAGCGATGGTTCTTCATCTGTAAGGAAAAAAATCTTTTATATTCTCTCGCTTATCCCTCGGAAAGCAACGGGGATGAGCCCTCGCTGGCAAATTCAATCATTGAGCTCATCCCAACCATCAGTCAGAGTTCTGAGGAAAGCGACCATATCCTCCAGTTCCAGATTAGTCAGCCCCAGATTGCCAAGTTCCTCCATATTTACAGTCTCGGAGATTTCCGGGGCCGGCCACTCTGCCACGTCGCGGGTGTTGTAGAAAGCCAATATACTAAACAACGTTTTAAAAACACCGTTGTGCATGTATGGAGTCGTGATCGCCACGTTGCGAAGTGTTGGCACACGAAACTTGCCATTCTGCGCCGGATCATTAACCGTTTTGCCCAAACCCAGATCAATAAAAGCAAATCCGTCAGGATTCAACTCAGGCGGCAGAGAGTAGAAAGGATTTTCCGGATTCCGTGGCGTACCCAGGTTATCATAAGTGAAATCAGTGAACAGTGGTGGTGAGCCATCTTCTGATGGTGCGCTTGGGTGACATGCTGCACAATTACCCTTGTCTTCTTCCTCGAAAAGCTTTAGCCCACGCATTTCCTGCTCAGTAAGCTCAATCTCACCCTTAAGCCAAAGGTCGTACTTGGAGCTAAAGGGACTCACTTCGGACGTCTTCTCATATGCCTCGATAGCATCTGCCATGTGTGCGTAGGCTGTGCCCGGATGACTCAAGGCATCTGAACCATAGGCTTCTGTGAAAAGATCGGAGTAGCTGAGAGCTTGAAGTTTTTCAACGATGGACAATGTATCGGGATTGGCCATTTCCAGAGGATTGAGCGGCGGCCCCATGGCCTGTTCGGCCAGGGTGTTCACCCGGCCATCCCAGAATAATCCGCCAATCCACACGCCCTCCTCATCGTCATAATGCAAAGGGGGTACGAAAGCGGCATAGGAAACTGTCATATCATTTCGATTGCCGTACAGACCAGGACGCGCTCCTTTGGAGACCGGTAATCCTATCTCCGGATCAGCAAAGGCGATCTCTGGAGCATGGCAAGCGGAACAATCCTGGCCTGGCGGTGTCGAAAGGTTCTTCTCAAAAAACAACAGTTTGCCAAGGCGCTCCTTCGTGTTAAAGGACGGATCAATCGATATGGCGCCTGTTCCGGTTTCTTTTAAGGCATTTCTTGGTGAGCAGCCAGTGGCACCCAAAATGCAAACGATAAGCAGAGTCATGCCGATGAAAAAGCGGAAATAGTATCTCTCCATTTTCATCATATTTTCCCTATTTGTACACCAGAGTGAAGTACGATATACTATCAGGTTCTGTCAATCAAGCAACATGGATATCCATCCCGAAATGAATCATGATACAAATCGGGATGGATATCCTGGACGATTAAAAACCAACCACATTTACTTCCTGATTGCCGGCGTGGAGAACGGAGGTGGTTTCACTTCCATCGTTCTCTGTTTATCCACGAGAAGGAGCGCTTCTTTCACGGCGCGCTCGAGCTGCACATCACGTCCCTCTTGCAATGATTTTGCATCCAGATGGACTTCAATATCCGGAGGAACGCCTTTATTCTCTGCGACCCACTGGCGATTGACGGGATCGAACACCGCATTGTCAGGCGCGGTGAGTGCGCCGCCGTCAACCAGGCTGTAGTGCACAGATGATTTGACCAATCCGCCCCAGGTGCGCCTTCCAATGAGGGGACCGACTTTTTGCTGCCGGAATGCCCATGGGAAAAAGTCACCGCCGGAACCCGCATTTTCATTGATCAAAAGAACTTTGGGCCCCAAAATACCGGCAGGCATCAAAATAGGTTTGCCATTCGGCACTTCATTCGTGAGACCTGCCCGCAGTGACCGGTTCATCAGATCAACCATATAATCATCCAGAAGACCGCCGCCGTTGAAACGTTCGTCGATGACTGCGCCTTCTTTATCCTGCTGCGCAAAGAAATACCGGTTAAACGAGACAAATCCCGGAACGCTGGTATTGGGTACCCAGATATAGGCCAGTTTGCCGTTGGACAGCTTGTCAACCAAGCGTCTGTTGTCTTCGACCCATGTCCGTTGACGTAACGCATTCTCACTTCTGATGGGCTCAACAGTGACTGTTCTGGAACCTTCAAAATCGGGCTTGTCATTGATGTGGATGACGGTCTGTTGTCCGGCTGTCCCGTCGAGAAAACGATACGGGTCGTCTTGATCCGTGATCTCCTGTCCGTTGACACCGACCAGGTACTCCCCTTCTTTCACGGTTACACCAGGTTGATCGAGCGGTCCAGCCAGGCCTGGATTCCAGCTCTCCGTCGTGTAGATGCGCTGAATTTTCCAGCCCTTCATCTCAGCGACCAGATCTGCGCCGAGCAGACCCACCCTGGAGGTCTCAACGTCTGGATAATCGCCTCCAAATACAAAACTGTGCCCGACTGACAATTCACCGTTCACCATGTCCAAAACATAAGTCAGATCTGCGCGATGGCGGATGGATGGAATAAGGGGCGCATACTTGTCATGAACGGTTTGCCAGTTGCGTCCATGCATGTTGGGATCGTAGAAATAGTCCCGCTCATACCGCCAGGCTTCTTCAAAAATCTGCTGCCACTCTGCCAGTCTGTCAAGGTGCATGGACAGTTTGATGTTGAGTCGTTCTCCCCCATTTTTGACAGGCGCTTCTGTCCCTGCGACTTGCCATGACTCCCCTTGCTGGAAAAGGATTTTCTTCCCATCCGCAGAAACAGAGACTTGCCGTATTTTATCGATGAAATCCTCTGCCTTGCGTTTTTCAAGCGAGAATTTATGCAGCAACATATCCCGGCTGTTGGGCAACCGTTCTCCGATAAACACCGATCCCTCAGGTCCGGCGAGAGTGAATCGATAATTGCGCACCGGGATGGGGAGCGCCAGTGTTCTGCGCTCGATGCTGTTAAAATCAATCTGCACAGGCTTGGTCGCTTTGTCGTCTGCTTTCTTCTCATCCTTCTTGTTTTTCGATTCTTCTTTGTCCTTTTCTGCAGCATCATCTTTGGATACTTCTTCCTCGTCACTGCGGAGATTGAACGGCGACGCATCGTCTTGACCGAGATTGACGATGTATGCGCCGTATGTGGGTTCAGCCTGCATGGAGCTGGTGTTTGCCCAACTGGAACCCAGCGCTACATCCGTGCTGGCTAAAAAGTAGAAATGCTTTCCATCCCTGTCCCAGGAGGGCGAAAAGGCGTCGGCGAATGCATTGGTGAGCGGGTGGACCTTTTTCTCGTCTTGCGACCAGATCATGATGCGGCGGAAGCGATTGGGCGCTGTTTTAGCGTAGGCCAGCCACCTGGAATCTGGCGACCAGGCCAGTCCATTGTTTCCCCGTTCCAGGTTGGTTCCTCCCACATCGGCGGTCACAACTTTCCCGGATTCAACATCCACAATCCGAATCCGCACATCGTCATCCACAAACGCGATGGATTTACCGTCAGGCGACCAGGTCGGCTCCCACGCCATCTTCGATTCTCCTATGGCAATGCGTCTCGGTTCAGACAAACCGTCCTGGGAAGCAATCAACAGGTTGTAGCCCTTCTGACCTGCGTCGGAGAACCACGCAATCTGTCCGCCCCTGGGAGACCAGATGGGCGCGCGGTCGGCTGCGTCCGAACTTTTGGTTAAATTGCGCGTATCGCCGTGCTCAACCGGGATGGTAAAAATCTCGCCCCGCGCTTCCATCAGCGCGCGCTTCCCTGTGGGTGAAAGTGAAACGGATCGCACGCTCTTGCTCACATCCTCCCATTTTGTTTCAGCCCAGGGGAAATCACCGCGAACCGTGATATGCAATGTCTTCTCATTCCCTGCTTGCGGATCCAAAAGATGCAGGTAGCCGTC
>CAZDVF010000130.1:0-2430 GCA_964508725.1 uncultured bacterium
CGGCTGTGCTGGGAGACATCGGACAATACTTCCCTGACACCGATCCAGCCTACAAGGGCGTGTCCAGCATCCTTCTGCTCGGTCAGGTCAACAATCTGGTCCGCAACGCAGGATTCTCCATCACACACATCGACGCCACGGTCGTGGCTGAAGCGCCGAAGCTGGCGCAGTACCGCGAGGCGATGGTCCGGAACCTGTCCGGCGCGCTGCATCTTGATTCCACAGCCATTTCCGTGAAAGCCACCACGCACGAGGGACTCGGCCCTGTCGGCCGGGGCGAAGCCATCGCAGTCTGCGCCGTGGCTACGCTGACATCAGATTGACATGACTTTAGACGGACTGGAACGTTTCTTTCAGAGCCTCCACGGTGTGTGGGGATATCTTTTTCTCTTTGTCAGCTCGCTGTGTGAGAACCTGTTTCCGCCGCTGCCCGGCGATACGTTTGTCGTGCTGGGCGCGTTTCTTGTCGGGCGCGGACAACTCAGCGCTCTGCCTGCTTTCGTTTCCGCCACTGCAGGCAGCCTTTCCGGATTCATGATCCTTTTTGCAGTCGGCGCCACATGGGGACGCCGGTTCGTCCGAAGCCGTGGACAGAGACTCTTCCCGGAAGAACACCTCCTCCGGGTGGAACAGTGGTTTGACCGCTGGGGATACGCCGTCATCGCGGGCAACCGGTTTCTCTCCGGTTTCCGGGGCGTGGTGTCGCTGGCTGCAGGCATGGCCCGCATGGATGCCCGACGCGTTTTCCTGCTGGCGCTGATAAGCTGTCTGGTCTGGAACGCCATTCTCATGACCGCGGGCGTGTGGGCGGGCGAGAATTGGCCTGTGCTCCTCCGTCATTATCAGTTCGCGATTTTCATCCTGATCACGGTGATCCTGATCGGCTTCATTGTGCGTATGTTGATTCGAAAAAGATCCAGACGCAATGAGGAGATGTGATCCGGGAGAGCTGGTCGAAGTCTTACGATCTTTTTCTTCAATGGGGGGCTTTGTGGCGACGGCCGTCTTATAGGGTGTGGGGCGTCTGAATTATAAGTTTGAATATTGTTATTGATGTCTTTGCGATCCCGTCCCAAAAGCGATTTGTAAGAAAAAGCAGAATCGGGACCGGAGAAGCAATCTCAGTCGAATTGAAGAGATTGCTTCGGTCATTTCATTCCCTCGCAAAGACGTAAATGATAATACAGCTTCTGTAAAAAGGTGTTCCTCTTCGCCACCGCATATAAAATATGATCTTGAGGATGTCATGCCACGAAACGCATTCCAATCCCTTTTTTCGCATCCCAAGCCCGTGATCGGGATGGTGCATCTCTTGCCCCTGCCGGGCAGTCCGCGCTGGGACGGGTCGATGGATGATGTGATCCAACGTGCTCTGAAGGACGCATCCGCACTGGAGGGCGGCGGTGCAGACGGCATCCTGATCGAGAATTTCGGGGACACGCCGTTTCTTCCCTCGTCCGTCGGGCCGGAGACCGTGGCGGCCATGACGCGGGTCGTGACTGAGATTCGCAAAACCATCCACTTGCCCGCAGGTGTGAATGTGCTGCGCAACGACGCGCGGGCCGCGCTCGCTGTCGCTACAGTGACGGGGTGCGACTTCATCCGCGTCAACGTGCACACGGGCGTTGTGGCCACAGACCAGGGTATGATCCACGGCCTGGCTCACGAAATCCTGCGGTTCCGACAGACTTTGGGAAGCCGCGTCCTTATCTTCGCCGATGTGTTCGTCAAGCACGGCGTGACATTGAGTCATTCCGACATCGGTCAGGCAGCGCAGGATGCAGTCCATCGCGGGCTGGCTGATGCGGTCATCGTGACCGGCCCGGCGACTGGTGATGCCGTCCGACTCGACGATCTGGAATCTGTCCGCCATGCTGTTGGCGACTTTCCTGTGCTGGCGGGAAGCGGAGTCGTTCCCGAAACGGTTGGAGAGATTCTCCGCGTTGCCGACGGTGTGATTGCGGGCACGGGAGTGAAGGCCGATGGTGTGACCGACAATCCGGTAGACGTGGAGAAGGTGCGGGAGCTGGTTCGCAAGCGGGATGGAGTGTGAACCCTCCGGTACGAAACTTGCTATATTTAAATGCTATGGCTTCCGAGAAAAACGACATCAAGCGCTACAACCGCATCAAGATCGCCGCGTCAGTGGCGTCACTCCTTCTGGGCGCGGGATTTCTTGCAGTTGTGCTCTGGTCCGGATTTTCCGTCCGATTGGCCAGAGGCGTGTCGGACATGACCAGTGTACCGGTTCTGGCATTCCTTCTTTTCACAGGCGTTCTGGGTTGTCTCGAAGGGGCCGTCTCCTTCCCGCTCCATTTTTACTCCAGTTACATTGTGGAACACCGGTTCGGCCTTTCCAATCAGAAATTCGGCCGTTGGTTGCGGGAAGAGGCCAAGGGCGCGCTGGTGGGGGTTCTTTTGATGGCGCCA
>CAZDVF010000130.1:2440-7339 GCA_964508725.1 uncultured bacterium
TGGGCATTTTCCTGATGACTCCTTTGCTTCTGGCGTTCTATTTCTTCCTTCGCCTGTTGCCGGTGTTTTGGTGGATCCCGGTAGGGAGCGTCATCTTTCTCTTCACTGTGCTGCTGGCGCAGCTTGGGCCGGTCCTGATTTTCCCTCTGTTTTACACCATCCATCCTGTGGAAGATGGGGCGCTGTCCCAAAAGTTAAAGGATCTTGCCGAAGCGGCCGGACTGCATGTGTCCGGCATCTTTACCTTTAACCTGAGCAAAAACACAAAGAAAGCCAACGCTGCTTTCACTGGTTTGGGACGGACGCGGCGCATCCTGCTGGCCGACACCCTGCTCGACCGATTCACCCAGGACGAAATTGAAGCGGTCACAGCTCACGAGCTGGGACACAATCAGTACGGCCATCTGTGGAAGGGCATTGTCATCGGATTTCTCTTTTCGTTCGGAGGACTGGCGCTCTCCGCCTTTCTGTACCGGCACACTATGGGCGCATTCGGAGGATTGCGGGGTGATGAGCTGTCGGCCCTGCCCCTGCTGGCGCTGATTCTCTTCGGATTCGGGTTGGCGACTTCACCGTTTCAAAATGCGATCTCGCGCAGTTTTGAACGCCAGGCAGACGCCTATACTGTCCGGAATCCCGAAAGAGCCGAACCGTTCATCTCTGCTCTGGAGAAACTGGAGGAGATGAACAAGGCCGACCGCAATCCGCATCCCCTGGTTGAATTGTTATTCTACAGTCATCCGCCGCTGGCCAAACGCATCGAAGCCGTCAGACACCACATCTCCGGGAGCGCAGCATGAGGCGCCTTTGTTTGATTCTTTCCATCTTGATTATAACCTGTCCGCTTTTCGTCCGGGGATCGGCCGATCCATTTCCGGTGCCTGCCGGGCTTGAAGCCCGCGTTCAGTTCTGGGTGGATGTGTTCAGCAAACACACCCGGTCGCACCGCATCATCCATGATACGGATGCGCCGGAACGCGTCTACGCGGTGCTTGATCTGTCCGCCGTTTTCCCGGGCGGGCAGTGGACCCGAAGCCAGGAAGCAAAAGTCCTCAAGTACGAAATCGGGCGCATCGAGAAAATTTTGCAGAAACTGTCGCGACATCAAGAGCCGGGCGACGATCTATCCGGCGAGGAGCGGCGAATTTATCGCCTCTTCGGCGATCGGCCCGGCAGCCGGGTTGTCCTGCAGGCGGCGAAACGCATTCATGTGCAAGACGGTATGCGTGAGGCGTTCAGGGAAGGTATCGTCCGGTCCGGGCAGTATCTGGAATCGATCCGCAAGATTCTTCGGGAAGAAGGCGTCCCCGAAGACCTGGCATATCTGCCCCACGTGGAATCGTCGTTCAACGTGTTAGCCCACTCCAGGTCCGGCGCAGTGGGCATGTGGCAGTTTACGCGATCCACGGGCCGATATTATCTCAAAATCCACAGAGATCTGGATGAGCGGCGCGATCCGTTTGTTTCAACAAGGGCCGCAGCCCGGCTTCTGAAATCCAATTTCCGGGCCCTGCGGAGCTGGCCTCTGGCGGTCATGGCCTACAATTACGGCACGGCGGGCATGCAGCGGGCCGTTCGCCAGGTGGGTTCGCGTGATGTGGCGAAGATTGTCCGGTCGTTTCGCAGCAGCCGGTTCGGGTATGCATCCAAGAATTTTTACTTTGAGTTTGTGGCGGCCATCCGGGTGGCTACGGATGTCGAACGGTTTTTTGGCCCCCAAGATCTGGCTCCTGCTTTACGATATCGATCGATCGAACTGGATTCACCACAGATCCTGCGGTTGGTGCTGGAGACATACGGAGTGACTGCTGAGGCGATCCGCAGTTTGAATCCGGCGCTGGGACGCGATATTCTCAGCGAGCAGAAGCCAATCCCAAGAGGGACACGTATCCACTTGCCGGTGGATGATGGACCGGTCCTGGCGATCAATCCCGCCAGTCCTGCCGGTGAATCCGAATCCGCTGTAAATGACGCCACCGGATTTCTTGCTTCTGTTTTCCAGTCGCTGCGGCTCCTGTTCGGAAACGCGGAGCCTGTTGCGGATGTCCCGGATAAGCCGGTTCTTGCTGTTACATCGGCTGATTCCGTCCAGTCCGGCGCATCTCAAACCGAGATCCTGATTGCGGATGAATCGGTTTCCACCAAACGTCCGGACACCACTGTCCTGCTTTTGGATGGGGATCGACTCGTTGTTCAGCCTGAAGAGACGCTGGGGCATTACGCCGACTGGCTCGAAATCCCCACGCAGACACTGAGGAATCTGAACGGTCTGCGGTTCGGTCAGAACATCCGCGTGGGCCAGAGGCTGCGCATGGCGTACCACCGGATCAGTCAGGAGACGTTTTCACAGCGTCGGACTGCGTATCATCAGGCGATGTGGGAAAAATTCTTCCAACAATACAGCATCCAGGATTCTGTTGTTCATACGGTGCGGCCCGGCGAGTCGCTCTGGACCGTAGCCAATCGGGAATACGGCGTGCCGCTGTGGCTCCTGATGGCTTTCAACGGACTGGATCGTCCTGACCGGGTTCGAACCGGCGAGAGGGTCATTGTCCCCATTATTGCCAAACGGAGATCGGGAGTTCAGCGCGCTGTTGAGACGGGGAACGATGGGTAGGCGCGTCCTCTCACTTTTACTGATACTGTTGGTGTCGTGTGTGCCTGTAGAGCGCAAGACCGTCCACACGGGCCTGGACGTTCTTCTTGCCGAGAGGATGGATCTCGTCCACAACCGGCGCATCGGGATTATCTCCAACCACACGGCAGTGGACGGAAACGGGCGTCACATTGTCGATCTTCTGACATCACGGTCCGATGGGACTGTGACGGCGTTATTTGCGCCGGAGCACGGCATCCGCGGCGATCGGGATGAAGACATTCAAAACGGCTGCGACAGCAGGACCGGGCTGCCCGTGTACAGTCTCTACGGACAGACCCGCAAACCGACGCCTGACATGCTGCGCGACGTGGACGTCCTGATCTTCGATATCCAGGACATTGGCGCACGGTTTTACACCTACATCAGCACCATGGCGCTTGCCATGGCCGCGGCGGCCGAAGCAGAGATCCCCTTCATCGTGCTTGACCGACCCAATCCTGTCACCGGCGTGCGTGTCGAAGGTCCAGTGCAGGAGGATAGTCTGTTATGTTTCGAGGGACCGGCACCCATTCCGGTGCGGCACGGCATGACCACCGGCGAGTTAGCGCGTATGCTGAACGGCGAGGGATGGCTCGAGGGCGGTGTCTGTTGTGAACTGGCAGTGGTCCCGCTTACGGGATGGAAGCGATCCGACTGGTTCGACGACACGGGCCTGATTTGGATGCCCACGTCGCCCAACATGCCTGATATGGAAACAGCGGCGATCTATCCCGGCCTCTGCTTTCTCGAGGCGACCACTGTATCCGAGGGACGCGGAACGGACGAACCTTTCAAAGTGATCGGCGCGCCGTGGATCGACGGGAGAAAACTGTCCGCCTATATGAATTCGCAAGAGATCGCGGGTGTCCGCTTTTCCGAAATCCAGTTCACACCCGTCTCTCTGCCCAGACGGGCCGACGAACCGAAATACAAGGGTAAAAGATGCGGCGGCGTTGGCATTGCTGTGACCGACCGGAATCGCCTCCGCTCTGTCAGTCTGGGCATCCGCCTGATCTGCGCGATTCGTGATTTGTATCCAGCAGCTTTTGGCTGGCGCGACGGCGATGCGGACCGTGCTCGAACCCTCACGGGCACGGGATGGATTCCCGAAGCCATTGACAGGGGCGATGCGCCTGAGGATATCATCGCCCGATGGCAGGCGGACCTTCAGCGGTTTTTGACGATCCGAAAGAAATATCTTCTTTATCCGTAATCCGAGGGAAGACAAGAGATGACACCAACCGACGGTAAAAGCTTTCGGCTCTTTCTGCTTGACGGCACGGCCTTAGCCTATCGTTCGTACTTTGCGTTTATCCGCAATCCACTGATCAACAGCAAGGGTGTGAACACCAGCGCCGTATTCGGATTCACGGCCACGCTCATGAAGATCCTGCGCGACGAAACGCCCGACGCTATAGCCTGCGTGTTCGACACGCCTGCGCCGACATTCCGTCACAAAGCGTACCCGGCCTACAAGGCCACGCGCGAGAAGATGCCCGACGAAATGGCAGCGCAGCTTCCCCTGATCCGACAGGTCGTTGAGGCGTTTAACCTCCCCATTCTCGAAGTCGAGGGATTCGAAGCTGACGATGTGATCGGCACTCTTGCCAAGCAGGCCGAGGCCGACGGGGATGAGGTTTTCCTCGTCACCGGCGACAAGGATTTCATGCAGCTGGTCTCGGGCTGTGTCCGCATGATTACACTGGGACGGGGAGGTGAGGATATACAGGTCATTGATCCGGCAGCTGTCGAGGAGAAGATGGGCGTACCGCCCGAGCGGATTATCGATCTGTTCGGTCTCACCGGTGACAGTTCGGACAATGTGCCCGGTGTTCCCGGCGTCGGTCCCAAAACGGCGCTGGATTTGCTCTCTCGATACGGCACGCTTGAAGCTGTCCTCGAAAACGCAGGTGAGATCACCAAATCCAAACTGCGTGAAAACCTCCAAACCTTTCATGATCAAGCCATGCTTTCCAAAGACCTGGTCACCATTCGCACCGACGTGCCGCTGGATGTCTCTCCTGCCGACCTGGTCCGTTCGCCCATGGACAGGGAGCGGATCATCGCTCTGTTTCAGGAGCTGGAATTCACCCGTTTTCTTCAGGAACTGCCCGGTGTGACTGTCCACCACACCGAAAAGGGGGAGCGCACTTACCGAAGGATCTGCACGCTGAACGTGCTGGATGACCTTGTCCGATCACTGGAGAAGACAGCCATGTTCGCGGTGGATCTGGAGACTACGTCGCTCGATCCTCTCTCCG
>CAZDVF010000131.1:0-7316 GCA_964508725.1 uncultured bacterium
TACAACCGTTTTGGTGTGCTCTCCTGTTTGACTTGTTTTGTCGGCATGGGTCCTCCCTTCTGACAAGCGCTGCTGCATTTAAATTGACATAAATTCGATAGTTTGTCGAGACGCCGCCAATCGGGACGTCTCGACAAACAGTTGGAAAAATAACTCCTAACCTCTGCCTGACGGCATCGGCTGATTACTTTTTCGTGACAAACTGAACAAAATTACCCAGACTGCCACGTCTCGTTCCCGATCCGCCCAGGGCATAGATCTCTTCTTTCGCCCATCCTTTGTCAAGAAGCTGCCGATACAACGCTTTCTTGGCCTTGTCGAGATTTTCAGCGGATCGAATGTTGAGCACCAGGTTGTCCCGGTCGCCGATCCGGTCTTTCAGATCTTCCAACATGGCTGTGCAGCTGTTTACGTCTGTCGGATTAAAATCAACAGCAACGAGCACGTCCTTCTGCTGAATCAGAGTGATCTGGTTGTCGTCAAGCGTATTGGCACACGAGATGAGGAACGGCTTATTCGCCGCTTCGAGTACGGCTGTCAGTGTCTCGCTGGTCGGAGCGGAAAGATGCAAAACAATGTCCGAATCTTCCATGGTTTTAAGCGCTTTTAATCCACATTCAGTCAGTCCATTGGCAAACCATGTTCCGTCGTCGCCCTTGACATCCATTCGGCCGATCTCCAAAACGCTGGATACGACTTTCAGCATATCGATATCGTGATCCAGCACTGACGGACCAGCCAAACCTTTTTGGAACGGTGCACGCGGACCTCTGCGGAAAAACATCATCACCGGTTCGTTCTCTTTTGGCTTTTTCAGCTCAGCGACCTTGTCGATTAGAGCTGCAGTCAATTCATTCCTTGATTCTGCCTCTAAAACTTTCCAACTATTTTCCGCCTCGATTGCCGGATCAACAACAGCGATGTTCCAACGCATGCCGTCGAAGATGTATTGACGATCAGGAATAATCAGACTCTCAGGCGCATTACCCAGATTGACAGTCGCCTGCAGAACAAACTGACCCACTTTCCCGAGAATCTCCGGTTCGGCTTTCTCGGTATCATCGCCCAGATCGTGATAATCGGGATGTCCCCCGCCGCCCCTGGTCATCAGCGCCATTGACTCGATACCGCGTGAGATGAAAGCAGAATGATCACTGCCGCCGGGTCCGCCTTCGCTGGCATCAACCACACTGATAACATTGTCATTCTGGTCCTTTTTGATCACGTCCCAAATGGATGGAAAATTGAGCGCGCCGGGGGCTCCGATTTTGTCGCCCATCGCCACCATGTCCATATTGAAATTGGTCACGACCCTGTCCATGGTGACGCCATCAGTGGGATGATCAGCCCAGTAGGTAGAACCGATGAGTCCCAACTCTTCACCTGTCCACAAGCCGAAGATGACTGTGCGCTTGAGGCGAATATTGTTCTGCGCCATGAGTCGGCTGACTTCCATCACGACGGCGCTGCCTGAAGCATTGTCATCCGCACCGTTGTAAACCTGTCCGTTGCGTACACCCAGGTGGTCAAAGTGACCGCCAAGCACGATGTATTCGTTTTTCAAAACGGGATCAGTTCCTGTGATCTTCGCCAGAACATTACGGCATGTATTGTTTCCAAATTTCTCGCCGTACAGATCCACATTGTCAAATCCGCGCACCTCAATCTTAGCCTGTGTGGCAAATGATTGCGCCTTCTTTTGTTTAATTTGAAGTCTGGCCTCGGCCATACGACGTTTGAAAGCCCGGTCCGATTCTTGTGGATGCGTCCAGAAAATCCAATTGTATACTCTTTCGTTGACATCTGAAACGATCATAAAATCACGGGTGAAAGTCGATGCGTAGACAGGTTCGCGGAAAAACATAAATCGCGATCTGGGACTCGGATATGGATTATAGAGAATAATGCCGGCTGCGCCTTTCTCGTAAGCTGTGAGGATCTTCGTGCTGTCCTTGGCTTCGATATCCCACGTTTCGGTTGCCTTGATTGGCTTGGCTCCGGAACCGAAAAATCCTCTTTCGGCCTTGGCATCGTTGGGATTTCCCTTGTAGGCAAAAACAAATTTACCGCTCACATCAACACCGGCGTATTCGTCCAGACCCTTGGATGGCGCCGAGATCCCGTATCCGACAAACACAATGCCCCCCTTCACAACTTTGTGCGTGACGGACCGGTGATCGATGGAAAAGTCTCTGTATTTGGTAAAAAATTCACGACCATTGACTTTCATCGTGGGCGTGCCGTAGGTGAACGCGTAGGTGCCGCGTCTGCCGGTGATCGGAACAGCGCCAAAATAGGTGCCGTTATCACCAGCTGGTTCCAGTCCCCATGCTTTGAACTTATCAGCCGCCCAAACCTGAAGTTTGGCGAATTCGGGCGTCAATGGCTTCCGGCCCATCTGCGCATCTGTGGACATGGTGGCGATCAGATCCTTGATCTGCTGCCCATCCACCTGGATGGCTGTTTTCTGTGCAAAGACCTGCGTCATGAGAAGCAGAATCATTGCGTAAGGAATCAATATTTTTAAATAGCGTTTGAAATCCATTTCCTTTCTCCCTTCTGTTTTTGACAGTGCTCGACCGTATCTTATAGTTTACTCGTTTGCGTACCGATAAGTTGCCAAAAAATAGAGTCTGACCATATCTTCCATGATTTTCGGCGTGATTGTGTAGATGGTGCTTTCAGGCGAATGTGCTCCAGGTCCTGACCCGCCGCGTACAGCCGTGTTATAGGCAGGAATTCCTTTGGCCGTGAACGAGGCGTAATCACTGTTTCCGCCAGACATGCTGATCTCACCAGCAGTAAGGTCAGGTTGAATGGCATTCTGCGCGTTCACCGCCTCAATGTGTCGGTACAGTTTGGGGAACGTCAGACCGCCGGAAATGTGTAATTGTGCCCCTACGCCGTTCACATCATGGTTACTGTAAAGAATGGGTTTTGACGGATGGCCGGGCAGATGAGCGGCCATGTATCCACTGCCCAGAAGACCGATTTCTTCACCGGAAAAGAGCGCAAAAACAATGCTGCGTTTCGGTGGTCTGGAAAGTTTCGAGAAGGCCCGCGCCAGGGCCATGACCACTGCCGAGCCGCTTGCATTGTCGTTTGCGCCGGGTAACAGCGCCGGCCAGGGGCCCAGATGGTCAAGATGGCCGCCGAAAAGGATGTATTCCTCTTTGAGCGCGGGATCAGATCCCTCAATCATGCCTACGACGTTATACGTCTCAGAGTTTGGATGATGCTGTCCTTCCACTTTGAGCCGGGCCATAACGCCTGTTTCAAACGTCAGTGGATGCCCGTCGCCAAGCAGTTTGCGAACGGTTTGGAAATCGTATCCTTTCGGGTGGAAGAGCAGGTCCGCAACCTTCTCGCCGACCATGACATTGGGCAGCCTTTCCATATATCGTCCCAAACCGGAGACCACGGCCGAGCTGAGCTGGATAATGCCTCGCGCGCCCATTCTGTCCGCTGTATCCATCTTGGGTTGACGGACACGGTATTTGGAAAAATCCTGATCTGCAAGATTCGGAAAACCCGGGATAAAAGCCACGATCTTGCCTCGGACATCCACACCAGCATAATCGTCCCATCCCAGATCCGGTTCCGAGATGCCGAATCCAACGAATATGACTTCGGTCTCTACGTCGCCGAATCCGCTGTAGAGCGTGAAGCCGTAGTCCTCAAACAAGGTCAAGTGGACTGTCCCGTCGTCATCCCCCGCCTTCTTTGGTGGAAGTAGCAGAGAAAAATCCACGTTCCGCGTCTCGTTGTAGGCAACAGAAAACGGCTGCAGGAATCCTGTCTTGTACACAGGCTTGAGTCCCCAATCTTCAAACTGGGATGCAGCCCACTTGGCGGCCCGATTGTATCCTTCCGTGCCAGCCAGACGTCCTTCCATATCCGGCGATGAAAGCACTTTTACGATCTCAAAAATGTCGCCTGCTGTAATTGCTTTCATCACACGTTCCGGCTCGTCCGCCCAAAGAGTATTCAGGACGAAAGATGCTAAAAGAAGCGCGATTAAAGGAATTCGTTTCATGTTCATGAATGAGTCCTCCTCTTATCAGGTTGTTTGGATTAGGATCTGAGTGTTGCTTTCAGCCTCAGCGGATGGATCAGCAAGTCAAGCGCCGAACAGATGTTCGGACAAACCACATCCGCTGCATGGAGCGTTTCTGATGCTGCACCTTCGCGTTGAACCACTGCGATACCCAGGGCTGCTTCGGAAACCATCAGCCGGTCATTCCGCCCATTGCCGATGGCGACAACCTGATCAGCCCTGAGGTTTTGTACAAAATCGACCTTGGCTTGTGCCTGATTGGTCTCTGGTAAAATGGTCAAGGTCAGAGGGAAATTCTGGAGCCTGGCGCCTGCAACGCCAAATGTATCTGCCGTCACAACGTGAATTTGAAGTTTCTCGGAAAGTTGTTTTAATTGTTCATACACGCAGGATTCCAGCTCACCGTCTATCGCCAGTGTGCCGTTGTAGTCCAGAACCAGATGAACCAGGTTTAGCGTTTTAAATCCGGGTATGTCGATGGTTAACAATTCTTTCTCCGTGGGAAACGAATTACAAGGTTAAAAAGCTCCATTCACGCGAAAACGGAACGCGGCTCATCAAGACACTGCCTGTTTCAGTGACCAGCAAGTTATCGCTGGGATTCACACCGATCCCGTTGTCTTCATCGTAGAGTCCGGGCTCGACGCTGAACATCATACCCGCCTCAATCACGGAATAGTCACCCAAAGAGATGAAGGGCGGCTGATGCCCCTCAAAATTTTGTCCGCTTCCGTGGGCGGGTCTGTGGTAGATGAAGTCCTGCATCCCGCTCTTCACCTGATGCGTGTGTATCTTCGCCGCAATATCGGAACAGACCGCGCCAGGTTTGGTCTCCTCGATCTGTATCTGAACGCAGTCTGCGACCACCTGCCAAAGCTTTTCCTGAACAGGTGAAATCGGAGAAATCTGGTAGTTTCGGTAGCACTCACCGCCGTATCCTCCCAGACGGATATCCGTATTGACGTAGACCGGCTCGCCTTTTCGAACCTTGTTGTAAAAAAACTGGTTGGGATGCGGATACGCTGTGGCTACGCCGGCGCGGACGTAGTGGGACGTCACCTCCATGCCCACAGCGGTATGAGGCTTGCCGTCACGTTTCACATCCTGCATCAGCAGCTGGATGCCAAACGCTTGCAGGGCCTGGCCAATCTCAAAATCGGTTGCATCGGTTCCCCGCTCCAGAATATAATCGCGGGCAAAAGCATGGATTCGATCGAAATAACGGTAAGCCCGCTGGGTCAGAGCGATCTCTTCAGGCGTCTTGCGGATACGCATGTCCAGGCATAAATCACGCATGTCCACAAATCGACTTCGAGGCAGAATACGTCGCGCGATTCGCATTTGATCAAGCGATAACTGGAAATCTGCACCTATTGTCTTCCCATTCCAGCCGCGCAGTTTCAGCCCCTCCAGCATCCAGGCGAAAAGGTCCACTCTCGGTCCCTGGACAACCTGACCCAGGTTGGGGAATCCGCCTTCTGCGTGGGGATAACAGAAATAAGTGGTCATGTCCGTGCACCACCACGATGTGATGAGATCCCTGTCGATGGATGGTGCAAACCAGTAAACCGAGTCTGGTTCGTCGTTTGGGAATGCCGCCCATGTCGATCGCTCGCCGCTGGACCGAAAGCAGCCGGAAAAAAAGACCATGTTATGATCACTGCCCAGAAGGATCAGGTCCACATTGCGGCTTTCTGCCTTAGCCTTTAGCCTGCGGACCGCATCCTGATACCACTTCAGCGGGAGCCGGTCCACACCCAATGGCGCTGGAACGGGCTGTTCAGGTCGGTCCACCAGCAGTTTCTCGGATTCAAACGAGCCTGAACGTTGACAGGCCAGATCTCCGCCAGCCACACTGGCAGCCGCCAAACCTGTTCCCATTTGCCGGATAAAATCACGTCGTGAAAGTGTCATGTTATGTTTCCCTTATTTCGGAACCTGCTTTTAAACCGCTGAGGAAATTTGTATCCATCAAGGCAAATGCTTTATCCTCTGTGCCCTCTGTGGTTTACCCTGGAGCATTTTTGGAGGACGGGATCAACGTCCTCCAGATCACCAGCCAGGTATCATTTTCCCGCTGGAACATAAGGATTTCGTGACCCGTCTCCTGGTGGGGTGTCCCTTCCAATGTCCATGAGATGAGATAGCGGGACGTTGCCACGGCTGAGTTCCCCCAGATATCCGCATGGATGTCGGAAATCCGGCAATCCACATCGTCGACACTCTGGAGAAAGCCAGCATAACTTTGAACGCAAGCCTCTCGCCCCTCGCCTCGGCAGACCATGTCCGGCGCTGCGATGACCATCTGCTCGTGGAAGAAACCGTTCAGATCCAGAACGCGCCCCTTGATCCATGCATCGTTGATTTGTCGTACGAGACTACGGATGGTTTCATGATCAGCGCATGACATCTACACCCTCTCCAGTTTGAAGATGACGGGACGGAGTCCGTCGATGCAGGCATTCACGCCCACGCCTTTTTCCTTGAACCAGGGGAAGTTGCCTCCGAAGGCCAGCACACGAATCGTCGGGAAGATAATGTGCCAGGCAACGGGACAGAATCCCTCAGGCATGGCAATTTCTCCCTTGATCAGAAAGGACTGTCCTTCCGTGTAATAGGGACAGGGCAAAGGCTCTTCTTCACGGACCGTGACGGGCATGGTATCGAACACGTCTTTGGGGTGGAATTTCCTGAGCACTGTGATGCGAACATTGCTGGCGGGAAATTCATCCTGCATGGCGGATCCGGGGAATCCGGCCGCAAGTGGGGCTGCGCAACCGGCGGCAATCATCGCCGACTTCTCAAGGAACTGACGTCGATTTGGATGATTTTGCATGAATTATTCCCCTCACTGGTTTCGGATTAATTTTACAATTATGCACAACGGGTAAATATATCAATTTCCTTGTGTAGAGACGTCCCGTCCCTATTCATTCCTATCGGACAAGCGAGCTCTACATCCGGAACACGCCGTACCGCTGGTCGGGAATCGGCGCGTTGAGCGACATGGCAATGCCCAGCGCCAGGGCCTGGCGCGTGTCCAGCGGATCAAGGATGCCGTCATCCCAGATACGGGCCGAGGAATAGTATGGGCTGGCCTCCGCCTCGTATTGCTGAATCAGGGACTGTTTGAACGCCTTCCTCTCTTTTTCGGTCAGTGTTTCTCCCGACTTCTTCAATCCAGCCTGCTTTACGGTTAAAAGGACGTCTGCGGCCTGCTCACCGCCCATGACCGAGATCCGGCTGTTGGGCCACATCC
>CAZDVF010000132.1:0-7311 GCA_964508725.1 uncultured bacterium
CTCCTCCCCGCTTCTGGCCGTTTTAACCTCATAACCCTCAGACGTCAGGTATGTCTCGAGAAGAAAGCGATTGTTTGCCTCATCCTCGACAACGAGGATGTGATCGTATTTCTTCTCAATAAGTGGCGGTTTATCAACTGTAATGGCGAAATCATGCTCCCTTGATATATTTCACATTCAGATCGCGCGCAGCCAGACCTTCGTTGAGTCTCGAAACGGGCGTTGTAATCGGCGCCTCATGAAGCACTTCGGGATTTTCATCCACTTCTTTTGCAATCTGAAGCATTGCGTCTGCAAAGATGTTCAGAGATTCCAGTGACTCGGTCTCTGTTGGCTCTATCATCAGAGCTTCATGGACGATCAATGGAAAATAGACTGTGGGCGCATGCAATCCGTAATCGAGCAGTCTTTTTGCGATATCCAGCGTTTTCACGCCTTTCTCTTTCTGCCAGTCACCGGACAAGACACACTCGTGCATGCAGTGCTGCTTGTGCTCAAGTAAATAGGCCTTTTCCAGTTTTCGCATCAGATAATTGGCATTGATAATGGCGCTTTCGCTGACCCGCCTTAATCCCTTGGCTCCCAGCATGCGAATGTAAACATATGCCTTGATCATAACACCAAAATTACCCCAGAAACCTTGCAGTTTACCGATAGATTTTGGCCGGTTGTGATCAAATGTGAAACCATCTCCTTTGCGAACAACAACAGGTGTGGGCAGAAAATCAGCCAGAGCGGCTTTGACGCCTACCGGTCCCGAGCCTGGCCCACCACCACCGTGGGGCGTTGAAAACGTCTTGTGTAGATTGATGTGCAGCATGTCGAATCCGATGTCACCGGGACGGACCAGACCAAGAAGGGCATTCAGATTGGCGCCGTCCATGTAGAAGAGCGCGCCGACATCGTGGACCATTCGGGCGATTTCTTTAACCTGACTTTCAAAAAGTCCCAATGTATTTGGATTTGTGAGCATGAATCCGGCTACTTCGTTGTCCAAATGAGCCTTGAGATCTTCCAGGTCAACCAGGCCGTTATCCAACGATTTGATCTGCACGGTTTCATAGCCTGTGATGGTGGCGCTGGCAGGATTGGTTCCGTGCGCTGAATCAGGCAAAATGATCTTTTTGCGCGGATTGCCCTGCGCCTCGTGATAGGCTCGCATGATTTTAATGCCAGTCATTTCGCCATGAGCGCCGGCTGCAGGCTGCAGGGTAATCTGATCCATCCCGGAAATTTCGCAGAGATACTCACCCAGTTCACCCATCATCTGCAGAGCGCCCTGGACTTCATCTTCTTCTTGAAACGGGTGTATGGCAGCCAAACCTTCGAGACGGGAAAGGGCTTCATTGATTTTGGGATTGTATTTCATCGTGCATGAGCCTAGTGGATAGAATCCTTTGTCCACATGATGATTCATGATAGACAGACGGACAAAATGGCGCATCACATCAGATTCGCTGAGTTCGGGCAAATCGGGCGCCTCGCTTCGCTGATACTGCTTGGGAATTAACTCATCCAGGGGAGTGGAGGGAACATCAATTCCAGGAAGGGTGTGGCCCTTACGGCCGTCAGAACTAATTTCGAAAAGCAAGGATTCAGACATCTGTGCCTCCATATTTCGTCGATGGATATGTGTAAGGAATGCAGGTATTCATTTTGACCTTTAATGTCGCAATTTTTATGAAAATAGTCAAGGTTTTTTTCCCGTGTTTATTCCATTTTTAAAACGACTCATCGAAATCACGCCCGATTGCCTTTAAAGCCAGATCGAAACGTCCCAGGGGAGCGCTCACCTGGATACCCTGAAACAGTCTTCGGATCGACAGAATCATTTTTTGTGCAATTTCAACGCCTGCTTTTTCCTGACTCTCTCGTTTTTGATACTGCGCCATGCGCTGCATTACGTTGTCCGGAATATGGACGCCAGGGACCTCGTTATTCAGGAATTCTGCGTTACGGAGACTTGCCAAAGGCCAAATACCGGCGATGACGGGAATCTGGCAATCCTTTGTTTTATTCAGGAAAGCTTGTAGCGCATCAAGATCGAAAACAGGTTGGGTGATGACGTACTCGGCTCCGGCTTCAACCTTCCAGCGGAATCGATTGATCTCCAGGTCAAGATTGACAGCATTCGGATCAACGCCTACGCCGATAAAAAAACGTGTCGGCTCGCCAATTCGCCGGTTGCCGACATCCAAACCACGATTAAGACGGTTCAGGATGTTAACCAGACCGATGGAATCGATATCAAACACACCGGTGCAATCGGGATAATCTCCCATCATGGGCGGATCGCCAGTGACTGCAAGGATATTGCGAACGCCAAGCACAGCCGCGCCAATGAGTTCTGACTGCATCCCCAGCAGGTTTCGATCGCGGCAGGTGTAGTGGAGCACAGTCTCAATACCCGCGTGCTTCTCGATATGCACGGACAGAGCCAGTCCATTCATGCGCGCCGTTGCTCTGGGACCATCCGGAATATTGATAGCATCAATACTGGCCGATTTGAGCAGATGGGCGACATCCAGCTTGGGTTTTAAATTGAGTCCACGCGGAGGCATCATCTCGACCAGGGTCACAAATGCGCCGGATGCGATTTGCTTTGCCAGGTTTGATTTATCAGACTGTGGAACGGGTTCCGGCAGGTCCTCCGTATGCTCCTTGACAGAGATGACAGGGACTATCTCCCGTAAACGGGTCTCTTTCTGCGTCAGTGCGCCAGCCATCTTTCGGATATGATCCGGTGTGGTGCCGCAGCATCCGCCGATGATACGTGCGCCTGCTTCGATAAACCGTTTGGCGTAAACGCCAAAGTATTCCGGAGTACTCACGTAAAATGTGCGGCCGTCCACGGATTGCGGTCGACCGGCGTTAGGCATCACGGAAACTGGAAGTGTTGTCAAGCGGACGATCTGTTCGACAAAATCCAGCATCTGCTTTGGACCCAGTGTACAGTTGACGCCCATAACGTCAATCTCCATCTGCGACAACTGATGAACCACATCTTCCAGCGGTTGTCCGTACACCGTTTTACCATCTTCCTGAAAAGACATCTGAGAAATGACAGGGATGTCAGATATGGACCGGACGGCCAGTATCGCCTGGCGCATTTCTTCCAAATCGCGTATGGTTTCCAAGCAGATCAGATCAACGCCCTCGGATACCAACACATCGGCCTGTTTGCGGAACGCTTCGCGCGCCTCTTCGAGCGATGTTTCACCCAGCGGTTCAATCTTAATACCCAGCGGCCCCATAGAGCCGGCTATATAAGCCCTGCTTTCCGCTGCTTCACGGGCAATTCGGACACCCATGCAATTGATTTCAAACATCCTTTCCGCGAGATTGTGCCGCGCCAGTTTGAATAGGTTGGCGCCGTACGTGTTTGTTTCGATGGCCATGGCGCCTGCGTTCAGATATTCCCGGTGGACAGTCCGAACCAGATCCGGATTCGTCAAATTGAGTGCATCGTAACATTTATCGATGAATTCTCCGCGTTCATAAAGCAGTGTCCCCATCGCTCCGTCGAACAGGATGACGCGTGATTGGATAACCTCTCGGAAGGGTTTTATGGAACCATCTAACGGCCGATTATTTGATACCATCGAATCCTTTCAGCAACAACGGAACGGCTGTATTTCAAGATGAATCGGGCTGACAAGCGAGACGAGTCATTCAAGCCGTCCGTCTGCGGACAATAAAACTGACAAGATAGAGCATTGTTCCGAGTACCACCATGGTGGCGCCAGCCGGCAAATCCAGCAGATAGGATAAAAACAGACCTCCCTCCATGACGAAAAACGTAAACAAGATGCTGATGACAATGATCCCACGATAGCGGTTCCAGAAGAGCAAACCAAACGAACCGGGTAAAACCACCAGCGCTGACACCAAAATGATACCCACCATTTTAATACTCACCACGATGACAAGGGCCAGCGAAACAAGCAGCAATATCTCAAGTCGATGGGGCCGAAAGCCGCTGACCGAGGCGACGGATTCTTCAAAGGTCATAAACAGGAGCTTTTGAAAAAAGAACCAGATAAATGCGGTGACCAAAAGCAATGCAACAAGAACCAGCACCAGATCAGTGCGTGTCACACCCAGAATGTTGCCGAACAGATATCCGGAGACATCAAAGGTATACGCTTTGCGCAGAGCGATAAACACCGCTCCCAGGGCCATGGAAAATGAGAAGAAAATGCCGATACCTGTATCGTAGGACAAGCGACCAGAACGTGCCATTTGACCAATCATAATTGCTGCAATAACGCAAAATACAAGGGACGTGACAAAGGGCTGAACGCCCAGCAGGAGGCCAAGTGCAATCCCTCCAAATGCTGTGTGCGCAATGCCAGCCCCTAAAAAGGCCATGCGTCGCAGAACGATAAAAAACGAAAGCACACCGAACAGGATGCTGAGAAAGAGACTCATCATCAGTGCATTTGTAAAAAAGTCCAGTTGGAGCAGATCCGTCATCTCTTATTCTCGCATGTTTTGCAATGTTCGTCGTGAATCAGGAAGTGCACATGACGTCCAAATGTCCGTTCCAGAGCATCAGACGGGATGGTACTCGACGGCTTTCCGTGAAAATGAATCTGTTTGTTCAGGCAGGCGATGCGATCCACAACTGTGGACACGGAACCAATATCGTGAGAGACCATGAGAATGGTCAGACTCCGTTCATTTCGGATCTCTTTGAGCAAATGATAAAACGTATCCTGCGCTACTGCATCAAGTCCGGTCGAAGGTTCATCTAGAATCAGGATTTCCGGTTCACCGGCCAGGGCACGTGCAATGCGCACGCGCTGCTGCTGTCCGCCTGACAAGTTTCCAAAAGGCTGATCGATTGTCTCGGCCATCTCAACCATTTCCAAAGCACGGATGATGGCTGTGCGGTCTTCGGCATGGAGCCGCTGCCCCGGCCGTTTTCGCGCATATCGGGTCATGGCAACCACGTCGAAAACATGAATGGGGAAACGCCGGACCGATTCACTGGTCTGGGGCAAGTAACCGATGCGCCCGGTGGATTGAATCTGATCTGGTTTTTTTCCAAGAACGGTCACCTGGCCGCGATCAGGATGGATAAATCCCAGAATTGTGAGCAGCAAAGTCGTTTTGCCCCCTCCGTTGGACCCCACAATGGAGATGATCTCACGCTGCATAATCCGAAGATTGATGGATTGCAGGGCCACAATCTGGCCGTAGCGCACCCACACATCTTCGAGGGAAATGACCGGTTGACAGTCGCTCATGGAATGTCCTTTCCACTGTTGCGGAACGCAACAGCCAATCTTCGGGCGTTGGTTCGCATCAGGGCGCAGTAACTACTCCGTTCAGGATCAGAAGGATCACCAATGGTGTCAAGGCGAAGGATCTGACCGCTGATCTCATTTGCCAGACTCTGCACTGTCTCACTTTGGACGTCGAGGCCGATAACGATCCGCTTGACGCCGTCTCTTTGCGCAATCTGGATCAGCGATTGAAAATCCCTGACAGAGGGTTCATCGCCGTGCCCGTGCGCAATCGTGCCGGCAATGCGGAGTCCGTATTCGGCTGCGAACGCGTCCCACGCGGGATGCCACTGAAAAAACACGCCATTCTGTACGTCTGTAAACATCTGGCGGATTTCTTGATCAAGAGTGTCCAGAGTAGCGGAATAGTTTATCAGATTCCGGCGGAATACAGCCTCACCTTCCCTGTCGATTTGCATGAGGATACCGGAGATGTTTACTGCAATCTCCTTTGCCTGCCTGACAGAGAGCCAAATGTGTGGATTGACAGCGTGATCGCGTTCTTCTTGTGCTTGATCGAGAAGAAAGACCGTACGCGCCGATGCGGGTAAAAAGTCCTGAATCCATCCGTCAAAATGCGGGTGAATACCGATAAAGAGATCCACGGTTTGCAAAGCGCGGACACCCGAAGGAAGTGGTTCGTATGTGTGCGGATTGGCGCCTACAGGAACGGCATGAAGAACCTCGGCCCTCTCCCCTGTCAGTTGCTGGCAGATGTCGGCAATGGGCAAAACTGACGTTGCGATCCTGAGTCGGTCTGTTTGATTTTCGCTCTTTTGACATGACACCAAAAAGATCAGTGCGATCAGAATAAGAACGATTGAACGACGTAGCATATCGAAAAAACCTTTATAGATTTGATGGAATATCCAATCTTCTATCATCGGCATCCCAGTTGTTTGCATCTTGACGGGACAGATTCAAACTTCGAATTGTGAGTCAGGATAATAGAATGATGAAATATAGGGTAAAATTCCATCCGAGTCAAGTAAAGTTGCCAGACAGTGAAAAACATCTTTTTTCTTGATTGAAATTTATGTATTTTGACAAATATCAAACGAAGGAGGCGCTATGCCCACACTGGACATTGAAGGTCGCTCGTTCGACGTGGACGGAGACGGATTCTTGCAAGATCCTACCCTATGGAACGATGATGTGGCCAAGCTGTTCGCCACATCTGACGGAACAGGAGAGTTAAACGAAAAACACTGGGCCGTGGTCAAGTATATTCGCGAATACTGGGAAGAACACGACATGGCTCCCATGGTTCGCAAAATCTGTCAGCATACAGGACTGCGCCTGCGTGAGATCTACGATCTCTTTCCCATGGGGCCTGCGAAAGGCGCCTGCAAGATCGCGGGGCTTCCCAAGCCCGATGGTTGCGTGTAACTTAGGGGTGTGAACCATGACTGTCACACACTGGATCTTCCTGGCAAGTCTTGCCTGTCTGATCGGAGCAATTCTTTGGCAAATCTGGCTTGTGTTTCGCAAAGCCAATACAGATGACCTTTCACAGAGCAAAGGATCGATTTCATCTGGAATTATCTACTCGACCATTGGAGCGATGTCTCCGGGCAAAAAAGAGACAGCCTATTTGCATCTACCCACATATATGGCCGGTATGATTTACCATCTGGGTGCCTTTCTCTCGCTAGGGATGTTATTTTTTCTTTTTTTCGATATCAAGCTTCCGGTTATCCTCACCAGCCTCATTGCTGGATTCCTGAGCCTTTCAACGCTATGCGGTGTATTCATCCTTGTCAAGCGGATGGTTGTAGTGAAACTGCGTCATCTTTCAACGCCTGATGACTACTTCAGCAACAGCCTTGTCACACTTTTTCAGACGTCTACAGTGCTTGCTCTGCTTGGAATCCAGGCGATTCCGGTTCATCTTGTCATAACATCACTGCTCTTTGTCTACATCCCTGTGGGCAAGCTGCGACATATCATCTACTTTTTTATTGCGCGATTTTATCTGGGCGTCTTTTACGGAAAACGGGGAGTCTGGCCTCCCAAGGTG
>CAZDVF010000133.1:0-7309 GCA_964508725.1 uncultured bacterium
GTTTGGAAACGTTACAAAAAATGGTTCGAAAAAGCAAGCTAAAAAATTTTGAGTTGTAAAAATAAGTTCGGATATTGTTTAAACCTTCTCAAGGTCTTGCCGGTCCAATCATTGAGGTTGCCAGTGACAGATTCGATACAAGAACAGGACATTGTCAGAGGATGCAAGGAGGGTGATGCGGACGCTTTCCGGATGGTTTACGACCAGTATGGGGATGTCCTCTACCGGACGGCCCTGCGTATGTTGCGCAACCGCGAAGATGCTGAAGATGCGGTCCAAACTGCGTTTGTCAAGCTGTATCGCGGTATCGGGAACTTTGATGGACGGTCGAAGTTGTCAACGTATCTTTTTCGTATTCTTGTGAATGTCTGCCTCGATCTGGTGGAAAAAAATAAAAAGAAAACCCGATCCTTCCATCTGCATGGATCGAAACCGAGCGCGACCCCGGCACATGATCTGAGGCTTACACTGGAAGACGCCATTGGTCAGTTGCCTCCCAGGCAGCGAGCCTGTTTTATCCTCTTCGCCATAGAAGAGCGTCAACAGACGGAAATCGCCAGGATTCTGGGATTGAGCGTCGGAGGTGTCAAATCGAATCTGTATCATGCAAAGCGTCAACTCAGGGCGATCCTATCCGAAACAGAGCAGGAGACGACATGACAGAGTGTCCGACATACCAGGAATATGAGACGGGTTATCTCGACGAAACAGCTTTCCGCGAACATCTTTCCCAATGTGCGTTGTGTCAGGCCAGCGTCCGGAAAGACGCCCGTCTGCTGCGTTTGGCGCGCCAGCTTGAACAGCCTGAGGCGGCGTCTGATTTGTGGGAACGGATCGCTGACAATCTTGGGTCAGATCACCAGAATGTCCATCGCTTTCGGAACGTCAGCGGGGCATGGTTCTCCCGGCGCGCCAGTTTTGTGATCAGGGTGGCGGCCATCGTTCTTCTTGTTATTGGGGGAGGATTGATCATTCGCCAGAAGGTTGTTACGCCTTCGTCTGCGTTATTGACATCCAGAACCCTGCGCAAAGTTGAAAAGCAGGAACAAGCATACGTTGCGGCAATTGATGCGCTGGAGGAGGTGGCGACCTCCAAACTGGCGGAACTGGACATCACACTGGCGCTGCTCTACCGTGACCGTCTTGAAACCATCGACGCGCAGATTGCCCGGTGCCGTGACGCGCTCCAGAGCAATCCAGCCAATGCGCACATTCGTCAGTACATGCTGGCGGCTCTGCAAGAGAAAAAGGAAGCGCTGAAGACCTTGTTGACATCGTAATCGGGAAGGAACGTCTCGTTCCATTTCTTGAGGAGGTAACCCATGAAAATCGACACACTCAAATTGTCCACATTTGCGATTATCTTGATCGCAGTCCTGACAGTCCAGGCGCGAGCCACAGATGAAAAGCCAGTCAGACATCAAGAAACCCGGCGTCTTGAAGCGTCCGTTGCCTCTGCACCCGGGCGCACGCTCTTTGTCGATGAAACGCAGGCCGACCTGACCATCACCGGCTACAGCGGGAATGAGATTCGGACCGAGGTCCATCTCGAAGTCCGTGGGCGCGATGAGGAACTCGTGACGGCTTTTGCAGACGAGACAACGCTCATTCTCGAACCGTACCGTCAGGGCTTCCGTCTTGCCGTGGATTATCCAGACTGGAATTCCCGGCGGAATGCGGGCAGCGTGACACGGATCTTTCGAAAATTATTTGATGGAAACAATGACGACCTCTCCTTCTCGATTCAAATCAGTGTTCAGGTGCCAGCGGAACAGTCTCTGGATGTTGTGAACCAGTACGGCGATATTAAGATCGACGGCGTCACCGGAACGCTGGAAATTGAAAACACATCTGGCGCGGTCTCGGTTCAGACTTGCGGCGGCGCGCTGAATCTTGCCAACCAGTATGCCAGTGTGGATGTGTCCGATTTCAAAGGGGAAGTTGACGTGACCAACACCAGTGGCGATGTGACGCTGAAACGGATCATCGGTGGCGCTGAAGTGGTGAACAGCTACAAAGCTGTCCGATTTGAAGCGATTGGCGGGCCTCTGCACGTGGATTGTCAGAGCGGTGATGTCAAAGGTACTGATGTGGAAGGCAATTGTTCCATCGAAGCATCGTACAAACAGATCGAGGTGTCGAATATTCGCGGACGACTCGACGTTAAAGGGCCGAGTTGTTCTGTTTCCGCAGGGCTGATATCCGGTGATGCCGTGATCGAAAACAGCTACAAACAGGTTGTGGTTGACAGCGTCGGCGGGACGCTGGAAATCCACGGCGACTCCAGCCCGGTCACGGTGTCTCGCATCGCCAGTAACGTCAGCATCGAGAGTTCGTACAAGGACATTCGGGTCGAGCGTGTGGACGGCGGCTTGACCATTCGCGGCGATTCCAGTCCTGTGGATGTCAGTCAGGTCCAACGTGATGTGTCTGTCTTCACATCCTACAAACCGGTTGAAATCAACACGGTTGGCGGTTCGGTCGATGTGGACGGCGCGTCGTGCCCTGTCACGGTGCGGGATATTGAGGGCGGTTTGACCATTGTCTCATCGTACAAGGAGGTGATCGCCGAGAACATTGGCGGACAGTGCACGATTCGCGCCAGTTCGGGATCAGTCACGGCCAACACCATCGGCGGCAACGTCACGGTGTTCTCCGAATACAAACCCATCCAGCTCAGTCACGTGAACGGCGATGTGGATGTGGATGGCGCGTCGTGCAGTGTGCAGGCCAGTGATGTGGGTGGGGATGTGCGTGTGGTGAATTCGTACCAGTACGTGATCCTCAAGGGAACGCGGGGATCGATCCGTGTGCAGGGGGATTCGAGCCCGATTGATGTGTCGGAGATCGCGGCTCTGCCGCAAAAAGGGACCATCGAATTGATCACAAGTTACAAGCCCATTTCCCTGATCCTTCCCCGAAACGCAGATGTAGCTGTGTCTGCCAATTCCGAATACGGGAAGATTGTGTCGGATTTCCCCATTTATCTGCAGGGTGAGGGTGTCCGCCAGATCCCTGTGGATGCGGAATCGAAGGCCGTGCGTGTCCGCCTCGAAACCAGCGCGAACATTACGGTTCGCACCAAGTAGGGACGCGGTCGGTCTCGTTGTTGCATTTACGTTCTGTTTTGCAGGGGAGAGGCATGCCTCGCCCCTGCGGGCTATGCAGCGCTTTTGTTAGCTGTTTTCTTCATATCTGTCTCTTTTTATATGCGTTTACTATTCCTTCCTCTTGCACACATAAACGGGCGCGGCATGCCGCCCCCCTACTGGGGTTGTAGATCATTTTTCAACTTCATGATCCGCCGATATGATGCCTCGATCCGTTCAGGTGTGATGGTTCCGGCATCAATCAAATCCTTGATGATGCCGATGACTTGCGTCGTGATATTCTCGCCATACACCATATTGTTGGCGAAAACCAGCATGTCCGCGCCGGCGTCCAACGCAGAACGGACAACGGTTCGGAATCCGTATTCATCGGTGACGGCTTTCATTTGCAGATCGTCCGTGATGACGACGCCATCAAATCCCAAATCCTCTCGCAGGATGCCTGTGATGATCCGTTTGGATAGCGTGGCCGGGTAAAGGGAGTCCAGGCGGGCATTGTAGACGTGTGCGGTCATGACAATGTCAGTTTCTCCAGTTTGAATGATGCGCCGGTACGGCTCCAATTCGGCTTCTGTCCACATGGCTGTCACATCCACCATGCCCAGGTGGGAATCCGCATCTGACGAACCGTGACCTGGGAAGTGCTTCAGAGTCGTGAGCACGTTTTGCCGATGATGCGCCTTGATAAAAACCAGGGCATGACGCACGACAACGTCCGGTTCAGCTGAAAAGCTGCGCCGGCGGCTGCCGATGACGGGATTGTCCGGATTCACGTTCAGGTCCACCACCGGCGCCAGATTGACGTTGATTCCCAGCCCTGCCAGGGTGGCTGCCACAGTGTCCGCCTGTGCGAGTGTGAGAGAGAGGTCATCCCGTTGCCCCAGGAATTGAGCCGAGACGGTGGGAGCGAAACCATACGCTTCCTTGAGGCGGTTGACCAGCCCCCCTTCACAGTCGATGGCAACGAAGAGGGGTGTGGAAGCGAATGATTGCAGATCGTGAACCAGAGTCCTGAGCTGTTCAGCAGACTGGATGTTGCGCACTGAGGAATCGGCTGCCACATCCTTGTCGAAGAGCACGACGCCGCCAATGTGATGATCACGGATGTCCCGGACAACAGGATGGGTCTCATCCACTTCAAGCCCACGAAAACCGACCATAAGCATTTGGCCGATCATGTGGTCGAGGGAGGGTGTCTGGCTACAAATCTGTGGGATGCCAGTAACGAGACAGAGGATAAAACAACAAAAAACTTTTCCAGAAATGTAGACTGATGCAATCCGTTTATTGGAATGTGATGAGAACTGCATGGGGGCTCCAAAAGAACACCAGGTGATATTCTGGGGATTTGTTAAAGGCGTTCTATTCTTGTCTGAACGGTCATTGTCGAAGATGATTCGATCTTATTTCAGCGGTTTCTCGGCGATGACCAGCATTTCGTAATCTTCTGTTGTCAGGGGATCTTGCCGGCTGAATGCCCCGATCTTGCATCCATGGATAGCGATGTTCCGGAGTCCCAGAGACTTGAGCAGCCAGATCATCTCTGGCGGCGTGTAGTAGCGTTCGTTGCATTCCACGGTTTGCTCTTTGCCGTCGTCATCCACAAAAGTGAAAGTCGACAGATCACGGAAGGTCATGAGATCGAAGGTATTTTCGGCGCTGGCGTGATCATTCCTGGCGTTGGCATTGATGAAGTCCTTCACTGAGTGAAAGAGTGGAAAGAGACCGTTCAGCGTGGTGAGGATGAGTTTGCCGCCAGGCTTCAGTGATGCAGTGACATTCTCGAGGATTTGCACATTTTCTTCGTCTGTTTCCATGAGCGGAAAGGCGCCCTCGCAGAGCATGATGATCAGTTCGAAGGGATCGTCAAACGTGAAGTTACGCGCATCCCTTTTCAGGAACTGGACATTTACGCCTGTTTCAGCCGCTTTGCTTCTTGCCCGTTCGAGCTGGGCCTCTGAGAGATCGATGCCAGTGACATGGAATCCTCTTGTCGCCAGCTCAATGGCGTGCCGGCCTGTGCCGCATCCAACGTCGAGAATGCGTTTTGTCCGGTCGCCCCCAATTTCCATTTCAAGAAAGTCGACCTCACCTGTGGTGCCTCTTGTGAATGATTCAGTATCATATGTCTTGGCGTAGTTGGCGAAGAGGGCCTGATACCAGGGTGCGGGCATACCGTTTCTCTCGGTTGTCACTTCATCAACGTCAGTTTTTTGGTCTCTGTGAACGTGCCTGCCTGAATCCGGGCCGTGTAGACGCCGCTGGGCAGATTGACGGCATTGAAGGTCACGGTATGACGCCCGGCTGCCTGCGTTTTATCCACCAGCAATGCCGCCTCACGTCCCCGGGCGTCGTACACCTTGAGCACGACGTGATGTGATGCTGGCAGAGTGTAGCTGATGGACGTAGTTGGATTAAACGGATTGGGGACATTCTGCTCGAGAGTGAATGCTGTGGGTAATGCTGAAAGTGAGGGGTCGTCCTCAACGCCTGTGAGATCCAGTTCGCCGATCCATACGCCGCGGCCGTGGGTTCCGGCAGCCACGCGGCCGTCGGATTTGCGCGACGCGACAGCTTCGACGACCACATTTCCCATGGCCGATGCCGCTTCCTGACTCCACACTGTGCCGGATCCGTTGAGCTGTGTTGTGGAATAGAGTCCCGTGCTTGTTCCAACCAGATAGACACGGCCCAGAGATGTGGGCAGGATGGTCGCCGAGCGCAGGGAGGGACCGGGATTCATTGCATTACCCTCCAGATTGCCTTCGACAGCCGTGAATGACTGTCCCGCATTGGTAGAGTGGTAGAGTCCGATGATGTTGTAGTTGGACATAACGACCAGAAGCTCACGGCCGTCGTCTGGATTGAGAGCGATCGCGTGAATGTACGCACCGCTTGGAGCTGACGTGATGGAGATGTCGGTTGCGTTCGATGTGGCAGTATTGGCGTAGTAAAGACGGTACAATTTGGGTGTCTGACCTGCGCTGTAGGCTGCGTAGTAGAGCGTATGTGTCGGATTGGTCTTTGAGACGGCCATGGCCGTGATGGTGTGGCCGGTTGGGGCTGCGAGGTCAGTCAGTTGGGTCCAGCCCTGGGTTATGCCGATTGAGCGGTCGTGGTTGTCAGGCAGTGTGGTGAGCTGGTCATTACGCCACAGATCCGCGCCGGCAGCATAATACATGATGTCCTCATTGTTATGATCAACAACCCACGGGGTGAGGAAACGCTGGCTCTCCGCATCTTCTGGTGTGATTTCGCTCCAGCCGGCTCCGGGCCAGTTATTGGCATAGTAATCGAGCCGAAGGATACTGCCGTTTTGTGATGCACTGTAGGCATAGTCCTCACCGAAATAGACGTGTCCCCCATCGCCGGAACTGATGTCCGATGAGGTGCCGGTTACAGAACCATTCCATGTAAAAAATGGCGTGCCGTTATCCTGGGTGCCGCCCATGATGCGATTGTCCCCGGCATCATCCGGGATGGTTACCGTGTAAAACTGGGTTGTAAGATACCGGTTGTTTTTATCCTGCCAGGGGAAAAACGAGTTGGGCGGACTGAAAGATGAAGCGGTGATGTCCGGTGTATAGCTGAGGCCTCCGTCGTGACCGCACCACATCCGCTTGGCATTGGCTGGATCAAACACCATGACGTGCTGGTCCGGGTGCAAGTTGGGGTAGAAGAATCGGTCGGGATTGTATCCTCCGATCCAGGTCTGGAACTTGTCTGCCGGCGTTGTGGCGAATCCATCCGTGGACCGGAACAGACTGGTTGCGCCGATCAGCACGAAATGAGGATCGTCCGGTTTGACGGCCACTACCATATTGTAATTGTTCTGGGTGTGGATGAATCCCTCATCGTCGGTATAATCGGGCAGATTGGCCGTGCGGTCTTCGGCCGCGCCAGTGACGATGTTGATTTTGTGGAAGCTGACCACATCGCGCTCGTCTTCATCTTCGCCTGTGTCCGTGAAGACGTAGACGATTGCCGGGTCCGACGGCGCAGAAGCGAGGACGCTGCGCTGGTGTGTGTCCGGAAACGTGGCGGGCGTGATGTCGGTCCACGTATTACCATCATTGGTGGATTTGAAAATACCCGGAGTACTCGTCTGCGTAACACTGGATGAATGATACTCCGACAACGCAGCGACGAGGGTTCCATTGGAGGCGGCCACCACATCGCTAAAGTAGTGATTGTTGTTA
>CAZDVF010000134.1:0-7302 GCA_964508725.1 uncultured bacterium
CATCACAAGTCGAAGTATCTGTAGCAGCATCAGGATCTTGATTAGGAGTTGCTGTGCTGATTTCAAGATCCACATTACCACCGGTTACAGTGATCACATTGATGGCTAAGAGTGATACATTTACCGTATGGCTCTGCGCAAAACTTGCACCGGTCAGGCCAAAGACCAGACAGGCGGCGATGAAAAAGACACTCAGTTTCTTCATAGTGTTACCCTCCGTTTGTGTTGTGTTGTGTGTGAATTGATTTGAATACCGCATTACGAATCACCTCCCTTCTGCGGGTAAATTAAACGCATTGATATTGATGCGTACCTTTTAACTCTGTCGAGGACGTCAAATAACATGCCAGTCGAAAAAGAAGGCTCTATTTGTGACGACAATGTCACAAATAGAGCCTTTCATTTGAAAAAACAAAATTTGAGAACTAGACTGAAAATCAGGAGTCATTCACGGTGATACAGGAAGACCTGACGAAAAATGAACAGGTATCATCGATTGCTTCAAAAAGAGGGCAAAAGCCGCATGGAACCGACCATATAACATTAACAGATGCAGAGATATAAACCATTATATATTCTATGGTTGGAGGTACAGGAAAACCGCATCCGTCAGATCATAAATCTGATATTCAGATTCTGGGAAAACCAAACAGAACAGCCACATACGAAGATGAAGAAGCGTTCAGTTATGACAACCTGGTTTGAACGTGTCTGTATTTGAAAAGCAGCCGGAGGGGAAATGAATCACATTGCGGGGTGTTGCGGATATAACCGTTTCAGAATGAACGGCCCTTTCATTATGAAAATAAACTTTCCGTTTCGAATGTAAGTGCCTGTATGTGTCATACTAATTTGGAGATGTTTCAGAGGTCTATCATTTCATGTGAGAAAGGACTGCACGAATGGTTTCCATGAACTGTCGGCTGTCATACGGCTTCTGAATAATTGCCGCCACGCCATACTTCTCTGCTTTGGCGCGGTCGATGTCATCAACCGTCTTGCCCGTCAGAATCACCACAGGAATAGACGACTTTGCCGGAATCATTTGAATGCGTTCGAGCAGGGAGAAGCCGCCACCTGCCGGCATCATCAAATCGAGAATGATCAGGTCGGGATCGCCCTTGATGATATCCTGTGTTCCTAAATAGGCGTCTGTCGCAACCTTCACGTTGTACCCTGCCGCTTCCAGACGGATCTTCATCATTTTGGCAAAATCCAACTCATCTTCAACAATATAAATCGTCTTTTTGTCACCCATGATGCCGAGCCTCCTCTTCAAGTTGCAACGTATCTGCATCACTCAGCGTATCACGCACAAGCTCGCGCAGCGCTTCTGGTTGATAAGGTTTTTTTAAAATGGGAATCACCGAATACGTATCAATCTGACTGAGACGCTGACGATCGACCGAATGGCCGCTGACAATGATCACCGGGATATGCACCGTTCGTTTATCCTGTTTCAAACGGCCGATCACTTCATACCCGTTCATTGCTTTCATCACCATATCCAGAATGATCAGGGACGGACTCTTATCTCGGGCCAAATCGACGGCAGGCAATCCATCATTGGCTTCAATGAAATGGTATCCATCCGGTTCAAGCGCCTTTTTGTTCAATTCAATCATGCTTTGTTCGTCGTCCACTATCAGGATCGTTGGAAAGGACACCTTTTTCAGCGTGAATGTAAACGTAGTCCCCTTCTTCGGTTTTGACGTCACAGAGATGGTTCCGCCGTGCTTTTCAACCAATCCCTTGACAATGGCCAGTCCCAGTCCAGTCCCCTTGTAACCGGGTCCGTCGACCCTGCCCACCTGCTCGAATTTAGAAAAGAGCTTGGGGATATCCTGCTTGGCGATACCGATGCCCGAATCGGATACCCGGCAAATCACATCGGCATCCGTCTCTTCGAGGTGGATGCCGATCTGCCCGCCCGTGTCGGTAAAGCGGATGGCGTTGCTGATCAGGTTATCGAAGATCTGAAAGAGCTTGTCGCCATCGGCAAACAGAATCACATCGTTATCTGGAAGATATGACGTTAATCGGAGGCCTTTTTCCTCTGCCTGTGTTCTGAATCGGTCCTCGGTCTTCTTGACCACCTCACATACATTGAGGCTGCTTTTACGCAGACGGATCTTCCCCGCTTCAATCTTCGAAATGTCAAGCAGATCCGTGATGAGCCTTGTCAGGCGATCGATGCCCTCCTGTGCACTGGACAACAAGGTGAGTTGCATCTCCGTGACATCTCCGGCAATGCCCTCAAGACAGAGTGATACACCCTCGCGAATGATGGACAACGGCGTGCGCAGCTCGTGCGAAACAGTGGAGAGAAACTCACTCTTGAGACGATCCAGTTCTTTGAGTTGCTCATTGGCTTCGACCAGAGACGCCTCAATTTTCTTGCGCTCGGCAATCTCCTCGCTTAACTCGGCAGTGCGCTCTTCAACCTTCTCCTCCAGCTTCTCATTCAGTTTCTTCAGTTCGTACTGAACTTTGATGAGTTCGCGGTTCTGGAAAATGGCGTTCTCGTATGTAAAAAGAAGCAGATTCAGAATCTGCTGCCGGCTCGACGTGATCTTGTACTTCTTCCCACCGATGGCGATTTCAAACTGACCGTCCCCCAGATCCCGAACCGGTGGTGACAGCACCGACTCGACCTTGGCCAGCAAGTGCTCACGGTTATACGGTTTGATCACGTAGGCGTCTGCGCTGGCCTCTAACCCTCTGACGATATCTTCGGGATCAGACAATGTTGTCAACAAAATAATTGGGATGGACTGAAGGTCGCCATCAGACTTGATGGTCCGGCACATGGTGTAGCCGTCCATTACCGGCATCATGACATCGCTGATGACAATGTCAGGCCGGCTCTTGCGCAGCGCATCTAGACCCAACTGTCCGTTCTCGGCCACAGTTACGTTGTACCCCTGCGTCTCCAGAATCCGCTTGAGCAGCAAGGCCTGGGTTGTACTGTCTTCAACAATCAGGATGTTCGTACTGCGTTTCATCGTGGTCGCTCGTCATTGCAACCTGAAATTTCAACGGGCATAAGGATTGTCCTGTGCGACAGCGCTTCCGTCATTGAGTTCCCAATGCCGGTAGTCTTCGCCGAAACGGTCTCCCCTTGCAGAAAACAGTTCCCGAAGATGGTCATCCATAGTCAGATAGAGGATTTGCCATCCATTTGAAGCCAGTTCCGCGGCCATCTCAACCATACCAACGCGCCGTTTCCAGTCGGAGTACTGAAAGGCGTCATCAAGGATGAGAAACAATGTGTCATGCTGAAGCAATTTTCGTGCAAAACCGATGCGCAGGGCGAGCAAAACCTGTTCCTGCGCGCCTGTGCTGAGATCGGTAAACGGAAAATCGTTAAAATCATCTGATACATTGAGCTGCTGATCCGCAAGTTCCAGGCTACGGTATCTGTTTGTGATCTGTTTGAGGGTGTCTCGAATGGCATTTGATTGGAGTCCCTCCGCGATCTTCCGGTCCTCCTGCGTCTGGAGATCATCCAACACACTGTTGAGCGCGACCTTGCCAAGAATCTCGGCGGTGAGTCTGCGGAACTGGTCCGCAGTCTCCTGCCGTTTCTCCAACAGATGTTCGATGAGAACCGGCCAATCCACATCAGGATCGTCTCCGGTCTTGTCCCGGATGCGGATTTTCAGCAACGCCAGATTATCATGCGCGCCCCTGAGTTCTTCTCTGATCATATCGAGGGATTCCTGAAGCCGGGCGCTCTCCTGACGGCTGTAGCTTTCTTCGGGTTTATCAGCCAGATAGTCGGATGGATCCACATCAAGACGGATGAGATTTCTCTCTTTTTCCTGGATTTCAGCCTGTAGCTTTCGCAGGGTCTCGGCTTTGGCTGCCAGGATCTCTTCAGCCCGTTCTGGATCGACCTCATCGCCAGACAGCTCTTTCAGTTGCATGCGGAGGCGAGACCCGAACGCTTCGACATCCTTCTCAATTTGTGCCACTTCATCCTGCAAATCTGAAAGTCTGGCAGCATGGAGGTCCATTTTGCGCAGTTGCTCTTCAATCTGCGGAAGGCCTGTAAACGTCTCGCCGAACCGGCGGACGAATTCAGCTTCGATCTGTTTCAACTCATGGTTGACAGGAGCGCGAACCGCCTGCGCCCGTGCCTGACGAAGATAGAGTAACGTCAAAGTGGATGCAAGAACAATCGCAACCAGCGCCCATGGCGTCATTTGCAGCACAGTGAGCACACCGGCGGAAATAACCGATACACCGGCCAGGATCAGGAAAAGACGGGATGGCGGAGCTGCCCTCTCATCAAGCAGACGACGATACGTTTCAGTCGCGGCAGACAGCCAGGCATGGTGCTGATTCTTGCTCGCTGCTTCATTCAGTTTGGCGCGACGCCGCTGCGCTTCGTTCTGTTTGTCTCTGTATCTCAGGAGGGTCTCGCGTGCCTGCTCCAGCGTTTTCCGGGATATCGCACCCCTCTGTCTCTCATGCCGGCCGATCTCTTCGGACAGCCGCCAGGCCGCGTGCCGTTTGGCGTCACGTTGCCTCTGGAGGGCCGCATCCAGATCTTCCTGCTGCTGTGCGAGCTTGCTCCGTTGTCCGCCGGAATAGTCGGCGTCGATTTGTGAAAAGAGCAGATCGATGTCCTTGAGTTCGGACTCAAGCTTCTCTCGCTCCAGGATTTTCCTGTTCCGCCTGTCGCCGCTGATCACGCCGTCACCAATCTGCACACTTCCAATCGTTGAAGAAATCTGGCCTCTGATGGTCTCAACCAGCTCCTGACCTGAAAGATACCGCCGAAACATGTCCCGGTGTTTTCCCTTGATAAAGTCAAGTTCGGCGCCCTTGATGACCAGCAGTTTTGAAAAATCAGGAGGAAGCCCATCACCCTGAGCGTCCCAGAAATCCTCCAGCTTGCGTCCTGATCCCGGAGAGAAAGAAACAGGTTTGTCCTCCAATCCCTCTACCCGAACCTTTCCTTTTCCTTCTGATGAGCGAAGCATCCACGATCGATCTTTACGAAAGAGTGATCGAATAAGGAATTCCACCAGATGGGTCTTGCCCTGCTCGTTTCGTCCGTAGATGAGATTGAAGCGGCCCAGGTTCAGGGAAAGCTGCCTCAGAGGGCCGCAACGTTGGACGTGAATTTCTGTGATGCGCACAGCCATCCGGTCATCTCCCGTAGATTACATCAATAGCTGCCGTGAATATCTCCGAGGATGTGGGCTGGTCCTCTCCCCCAGGCCATGGGAGTGTCGTCAGTTTACGCGCAACCCGTCGGACTATCTCGGCCCGTTCCGGATCATCACCCAGAATCGCGTCAGACAAATCGGGTCCCTGGTCCTGATACCAGGTGAATCCAGCGAAGCCCTGTCGGACAGTTTCAGCCAAACGCCGTTTGTCGGACGAAACGCCGTTCACCTTGACACGAATGGTTGTTCTGGCTTTCTCTGGTTCGGAAAGGTCCCAGGCAGACAGACGCGAGGTGATTCGTTCTTGCAGGAACGCTTCCTCATCCTCCTCCGGTAATATGGTGAAGGATTCGTCAAAAAAGATCGGACCCGCCTCAATGGTTTGGGATGCGATCTCGCCGGTTTCGGAATCGCACACGAGAAAGCGGCGGCGGCCGGTCTCTGTGATATCCAGAGGACAGGGTGAACCTGTGTACATCACACGGCTTTGGTCGGATGGTTTGTGGATGTGTCCCAGAATAGTACAGACAGGCTGAAATGTCTCAATGTCCGGTCGCGTGAGGGGCATGTACACGCCCGGTTCTGCAGGATTTGGATGGCGCATCCCCTCGATCCAGTCACCGTGGCCGACCAAGATCCAGCGGCGGCCATTCAAGTCTGAAGTGAAAGGCGCAATAACCTCCCCCATGGTGCAGCCATCCTGATATGGAATCATCAGAAAGGGAAGGCCGCTCTGACCGAAGGTCCGAATTTGCGGTTCTGTGATGACATAAACGTTGGGCGCGGTGAAGGCTTTCGGTGAGAGATTGGGATCGTGATTCCCGGGAAGAAGAACAACCGAAATGTCCCGATAGTATGGATCCTTGCAGATATGATCAAATTCAGAATACTGTAAGCGATGGGAATCGAAGAGATCCCCGGCAATGACGAGATGATCGATCTCCTCCCTTTGCATCTGTTGCAAAATCGACTCAAAAGCAAGATAACGGTCTGGATGGTCCTGGCGGGTCGTGAGATGCAGATCAGCGGTGAATGCGATTTTCACCCATCGTCCTTTCGCTGGTTTCGGGAGGATGTTGTTTGTAAAAAAATGTACAACAATTCCCATCGAAGATCAAGATAAATATGTCGTCGCTTTCTCTTGCAGATAACGACACTTTTTTGTATGTTACAATCTGTTAACAACCAGAAACAATCCCTTCTAATCCCTGGCAACCTTCTTGAAACAACCTTCATCTCATCTGTTTTCGTAAAGGATTTCAACGTATCTTGCGCACTGTTCCCTGAATACAACTCGAGGAGGTGCAATGTATACCCGGTATTCCAGAACAATTGGGACATGCTTTTACTGGATCATTTTAGTGATAGCCTGTATCCTTCTATCCCCGGTCGTTTCGGCTCAGGAGGCAACCATCACCACACCGGAAATCCCTTTCAACGAAGGAAAGCTCTACGATGTCAGTTTCATCGACGATCTGGCGGGATGGGCCGTCGGCGTTGACAACGGCGAAACAAAGGCCATTGTGATCGGGACGGTAAATGCCGGTGACACCTGGTCTGTTTTATCCCGGCCTCTCAACGGAGTCTTTAACAGTGTCAGCTTTGTGGATAGTGACACGGGATATGTTGTGGGCCAAGACTGGAGTAACGGACGTCTTCTGATTATGAAAAGCACCAATGGCGGATTGGACTGGACAGAACAAACCACACCCGTCATTCAGGGCACACTTGACAAGCTCATTATGACCGGCGCAACATCAGGATGGGCCATCGGCCGGGATAGCGATGCAAATGCAACACTAATCATGCACACGGAAAATGGACAATCCTGGTCAACGGTGGATCACCCAACCTGTTATGGCGCGCTCAACGACATCACGTTCGCAGGTGAAAACCACGGATGGATTGTAGGCGACAACTGGGATACCGGTGTTCCTCTGATTTTGCATACAAGCACTAGCGGACAAACCTGGACATTACAGCCCCATTCTGTAACTGACGGCACATTCGTCAGCGCTTTCTTTCTTGACGCCGAGAACGGATACATTTCAGGCAGATCGGATACAACCGCAGCGCTACTGAAAACCACTAACAGTGGCGACGAGTGGACACTCCTTCCGTC
>CAZDVF010000135.1:0-7301 GCA_964508725.1 uncultured bacterium
CAATGTCGAGAACTTGATGTATACAGGATTTTTCCCCCGTATTTATGATCATGGTTTGAATCCAACACAAGCATTGGGAGATTACCTTCAAACGTACATCGAACGCGACCTGCGCCAGCTTATCAATGTGAGAAATCTGGCGACCTTCCAGCGATTCATTCGCTTGTGCGCCGGCAGAGTAGGTCAGCTTGTCAATGTGCATAGTCTGGCAAATGATACAGGCGTCACACATACGACAATCAGGGAATGGCTGACACTCCTACAGGCCAGTTATGTTGTATTTATACTTGAACCGTTTTACAAAAATGTCCGTCGGAGATTGGTCAAGACGCCGAAACTCTATTTCTATGATGTGGGTTTGGCTGCATACTTGTTAGGGATTGAGAATTCCAGACAGATGGAGACATTTCCCCTGAGGGGGCAATTGTTTGAGAACATGGTTCTGCTGGAGATGTTAAAATATCGTTATCATCAGGGCGACCGGAGCAACTTGTCATTTTTCAGAGACAGCAACGGCCATGAAGTTGATGTGATTTACCATGTGGCGCAATATGATATTCCTATCGAGATCAAAGCTGCCCAGACAATCAATTCAGATTTTTTTAAAGGATTCAAGGCTTTTGAGAAAATCAGCCAGGAGAATCCTTTTGGACAATTGATTGTATATGGGGGTGATGATGAACAGACGAGAACAGGAACGACGATTACTCCATACTATCAGATCCATAATGTGATGGATCAAATCCACTGCACACTGAATCGATGTTAACAGCATAGAATCAAGAATAGTCTTTATGCTCCCATCCGATCAAACAAAGATAAAAGCTGCTGTTGAACGAATCCTCCGTGAACACAAGTTCAACGATTACTTGTGGATGCATCCGTCTGATGTTGTCGTGTCACACTGGGTGCGGATGAAATGTCTGATCGATTGCGAAGAATTTGGACAGAATGCGTCGTGCCCGCCAAACGTCCCCAGCGTATTGGAGTGCGAGGCGTTCTTCCGCGAATACTCTGAAGCAATTGTCCTCCATTTTGAGAAAGCCGTTCAGAATCCTGAGGATCGCTTTGCCCGGACGCGGCAGATCAACAACAGGTTGATCCATCAGGTCGAACGCGATGTGTTTCGCGCAGGGTTCCATAAGGCCTTCCTCCTTCCCATGGATTCGTGTAATCTCTGCGATGACTGCACCGGCGTCCGACAGACGTGCAAGAATCCGAAGCTGGCGCGGCCGATACCCGAGTCGATGGCAGTGGATGTCTTTACGACAGTCCGGAAGATCGGATACCCGATTCAGGTGTTGTCCGATTATGACCAAAAGATGAACCGATATGCGTTCCTTCTTGATATCATGAGAGGATTTGCTGTCCATTTTTCTCCATTCAAATCACAGAAGCGCATCCATACTTCAAGAAAAAACTTGACAAATCTCGCGCGATGTGTTATATTATGCGCCAATATGTTCTACAAATCCAATACAGGAAAAACATGATTCAGTTCGCCGTTAAATCCATCGCTGTCAAGAAGGCTAAGCAGATCACCGCCATACGGGAGGGTCTGCCTTGACATTGATATAGTCACGTTCGAATGTCAGAATAGAAATACAAGCCGCGGATTCTCACTGAATCTGCGGCTTTTTTTATGCCCAAAATGACCTGAATTGTATGGAGGAAACGATGATTGAATGTCCCATCTGCGGAGCGGAAATGACCATGCCAGGCGACACCGTTGCAGGAGAACTGGTCACATGCGCTGAATGTGGAAGCGATCTGGAAGTGACATGCGTTGATCCTCTTACGGTGGTAGAAGCGCCGCAAGAGGAAGAGGACTGGGGCCAGTAATGATTTCGATTCTCGATACGACACTGCGGGAGGGCGAACAGACGCCTGGCGTCTGTTTTCCCGAGCACGTGAAGCTGGCCATCGCCCGCCAGCTCGATAAAGTGGGAATCCGGTTTATTGAAGCGGGTCATCCCATGGTCAGTCCCGAGATCGGTCTTGCAGTGAGACATCTGTCCGGGCAGCCATTCCGTTCGCTCGTCGGCGCTCATGCCCGCTCGCTGCGAAGCGATGTGGATCAGGCGCTGGCGTGCAACGTCAAGTTTCTTGGTATTTTTTACTGCGTGTCAAGCCAGCGGCTCAAATCGGTTTTCGGTACTTCGCTCACTTCGGCTATTGCACAGATTAGGGATGCAGTGGCTTACGCCAAAGCGCAGTCTCCGAATCTGCTGGTCCGCTTCACGCCGGAGGATACAGTACGCTCTCCGTTTCAGAACGTGGTTGATGCGGCCTCGGCTGCGGTCGAGGCCGGCGCGGACATCATCAGTGTGGCCGACACCACGGGATACATGATTCCCGGAACCGAACGGAGCATGTATGATTTCGTCCGCCGGTTGATCGATCATCTCGATCGACAGAACGTCCATCCAACAATTGCAGTCCACTGTCACAACGACTGCGGTCTGGCTCTGGCCAATGCGTTAGACGGGTATCGCGGCGGCGCATCCATTATTGACGTTTCCGTATTGGGCCTGGGCGAGCGCGCCGGCATTGTGGATCTGGCGACACTGCTTGCCTCCCTGACACAGATGTTCGGCGAAGCAGCCAAATGGAACCTGAAAGAGCTGATGCCGCTTTATCGCACTGTGAGCCGGTTTGCCGGTATTCCTATTCCTGTCCATTTTCCCATCGCCGGAGCGAACGCGTTCAAGCACTGCGCCGGAGTCCACACCCATGCTGCGCAGATCAATCCGCTGCACTATCAGTCCGTCGATCCCGAACCATTCGGACGAACGATGGAGATCTCTCTGGACCACATGTCGGGCATGGCGTCCATCCGGTACGCATTGGACGCCATCGGGGAGACCGACGCCGATGACGCGCTTGCTTCGGCGGTCCTGCATGACGTCAAACGCATCGGGCAAACCGGACGAACCGTGGATCCCGACGAGCTGGCCATGATCGTCCGCTGGGTGCGACATCCCAAACCAGAACAGATTGAGGAGAAACCAGCCTGTGTCCATTAAAGTTGGATTTTTGCATTCGCTGATCCGGCCGGAAGAGAAATTTCTTTTAAAGGAATTTGATTCGCGGCCAAACGTTGAGATCGTGCACATCGATGATCGGACGCTGTCGTTTCAGTTGGGCGCCAACGGATTTCATGTGGATGTCGTGCTTGAGCGGTCCATCAACCATTCGCGCGCCCTGCATGCGTTACGCCTTTTCGAATCCATTGGCATTCCGTGCATCAATACCTCGGCTGTGGCCACCGTGTGCGGCGACAAGCTGCTGACCTCCATCGCGCTTCAGGAGCACGGCGTGTCGCAGCCCGAAGTGCGGATCGCCTTCACAGAGGCCTCCGCTCTGGAAGCGATGGAGGCAATGGGGTATCCTGTAGTGCTGAAGCCTGCCGTGGGGTCGTGGGGGCGCCTTTTAGCCAAGATTAACGACCGCGACGCAGCCGAGGCGATTCTTGAACACAAGACGGTTTTGGGAACCTACCACCACTCCATCTTCTACATCCAAAAGCACATTCCGAAACAGGGGCGGGATATCCGTGCTTTTGTCATCGGCGACCGGTGCATCGCCGCCATTTTCCGCACCAACGACCACTGGATCACCAACACGGCCAGGGGCGGTCGGGCGAGCTACTGTCCTCTGACTGAAGAACTGAACGCGATCGCCGTCAGCGCCGCCGAGGCGGTCGGCGGCGGCATTGTGGCCATCGATCTGTTTGAGACGAAAGACGGCTTTCTGGTCAATGAAGTCAACCACACGATGGAATTCAAGAACAGCATCACGACGACGGGCGTGGACATCCCCGGACTGATTGTCGATTACGTCCTCCGCACGGCGGAGGAGGTGCGCTGTGGATAGCGTATCCGTCTCCCTTCTCGGTGGATCGGGATACGCGGGCGGCGAGCTGCTGCGTTTGCTCCATTTTCATCCCAACATCAAGATCCAGCAAGTCACGTCCGAACGATATGCAGGCAAGCCTGTCGCAGCGGTTCATCCCAATCTCCGTTCCATTTCAGACCTGCGCTTCTCAAGTCAGGAGACTGTCGGGCCGTGCGACGTGCTGTTCGCCTGCCTGCCGCACGGATCCTTCGAGAAGCGGTTCGACCATTTCCGGTCTCTCGCGGGACGCATCATCGATCTTTCCGCTGACTTTCGCATCGGCGGCAGGGAGGGATTCGTGTACGGCATTCCCGAACTCCACCGCGAAGAGATGCGCAATGCAACGCGGATCTCCAGCGCAGGATGCAACGCCACGGCCGTGATTCTGGCACTCTATCCCCTTTTCAAAGAGGAAGCCGTCCGGCGCGACATGGTTGTCGCCGAAGTCAAGGCCGGATCGAGCGAAGGGGGGAACCAGGTCAGCGAGGCGTCGCACCATCCTATTCGATCTGGCGCAGTGCGGTCGTTCAAGCCCACGGGTCACCGGCACGTCCTTGAGATGAAGCAGGAGCTTTGCTTCGGAGGCGATATCACCATCCACTTTTCGGCCACAGCCGTTGAGATGGTAAGGGGCGTGCTGGCCACGTGCCACGTGTTTCTGACATCCGATCTGTCCGAAAAAGACATCTGGAAGATTTTCAGATCGGCGTACGGCGGCGAGCCGTTCATCCGCCTGGTCAAGTCTTCCACAGGCGCTTACCGATATCCCGAGCCAAAGATCCTGTCCGGAACAAATTATTGCGACATTGGATTTGAGCGGGATCCCGATTCCGGCCGGCTGGTGGTGATCAGCGCCATCGATAATCTGATGAAAGGCGCGGCGGGACAGGCTGTGCAGGCGCTGAACATCATGCACGGGTGGGACGAGACCACGGGTCTCGTGTTTCCGGGGCTGCATCCGGTTTGACATTTGAAATGTCCAGAATCGTGTGTCGTAGAGACGACCCGGCGGGGCGTCTCTACGCGGCTCTGGATCAATTCCACAAGACGTCCTGGCAGGACGTCTCTATGGATTGTTGGACAAGGCTGAGGAAACCATGTGTCGCTTGCTGGCGGTGAAATCTGAGAAAGCATTTTCCATCTCGGAGCACCTGCGCCCATTTGCTGTAACAGCGAAGCGGAGCAGGGAGTATCAGGGCCACGGCTGGGGGTGTGTCTACCTGTCTGGTGGAACGTGGCGGGTTTATAGGAACATCCAACCCATTTGGGAGGATGACCTGAGTCAATTCGGCGAGACGACGCTGCTTGTGGCGCACGCGCGCAGCGCGTTCCGCGATGAGGGGATTTGTGTGGAGAACAATATGCCCTTCCTTCAGGGTGACATTGTGTTCAGCTTCAACGGCGAGCTGCACGGCGTGCGCATCCGCGAGGAGGGATGCATCGGCGCAGAGAAGCTGTTCCGCTTCATCCTTCGCTTTCACAAAGAGGGATTGTCCGGCGCCGTGCGCAAAGCAATCCCCATCGTCGAGAAACGCACGCGATCCATCCGGGCCATGAACATGATTGTCGCCGATCCGCACCAGGTGGTTGTGTCCACCCTGTTCACTGACGATCCGGACTATTTTACATTGCACCGCTGTGAGACCAGCGGCATCGTGATCGTGGCGTCCGATCCCTATCCCGATGAATCGGGATGGACTTCCATTCCAAACCGAACGCAAGAGGTGATCGTATGATGATCGTGAAAATCGGAGGGGGAGAGGCCATTAACCTCCGTGGCATTGTCGCGGATCTGTCCGCGCTGGACGAATCTTTTGTGATCGTTCACGGAGCCAACGCCTTGCGTGATACGTTGGCTGATACGCTGGGCAAGTCCAAGAAAATCCTGACGTCGGTCTCCGGTCACACGAGCGTGTATTCCGACAGCGATGCGCTGGATGTGATGATGATGGCGTACGCCGGTCTCCGAAACAAGCGACTCGTGGAGCTCTGCCAGCAGCACGGCGTTAATGCTGTGGGATTGACGGGCCTCGACGGACGGTGCGTTCGCGGCAAACGAAACACGGGTATCCGCGTGCGTGACGGGGGAAAAGTGAAAATTGTCCGCGATCTGTCGGGCAAGCCCCGGTTTGTGAATGTCCATTTTCTGACGTTACTGCTCGGTGAGGGATATTGTCCCGTACTCACCGTGCCCATCCTTGACGAAACCGGCGCGGCCATCAACACGGAGAACGACGAAGTGGTTCGTGTGCTGGCCGGTGCGCTGGAGGCCGATACCGTGATCCAGTTGATTGAGGCGCCGGGATTCTTGGACGATCCCGAAAATCCGCAGTCGCTTGTACCCAGGCTGACCTCTGCGGATCTTGCCATGAGAGAAGAGCAGACCGAGGGCCGGATGAAACGCAAGCTGCTGGCGCTGCGCAAGATGCTCGATCAGACGAACGTCCGAATCCTCATCGGAGACGGCCGGACCGGACATCCGATCCGCGATGTCCTGGCCGGAAAAGGGACGACAGTTGAAAATGGAACAATCAAAATGGAAAACGTCCGGTTTGGAACATAATGGCTTTTGAAAAATCGTGTAATCCAAACAGCTTATTTTATGATCGACTCAAATATTAGCTCGCACCTTTTTTAAGAAAAAAGGTGCCCAAAAAAACTGCGGCTGCCGAAAAATCACCTGAAAATGTCTGTGCGTTCCCTGAAGGAATTGAACTCTCCCGATCTGTCAATGCTATTTTTCTGAATATAGAAGATCGGGATCAGACAACAATTCCTTCCCGGTCCTGCCGATGCGGGACCGTTCGAGAACGCTTCGCCATTTTCCGGGCGGTGATTTTTCGAATGCCGCGTGGAAATCTGTCGTCCGAATCATATCATTTAACTGGACACTTAAGAGTTAAAATGAAAAATGCAAAAAAAATGATCGATGGGCGATTCCATCAAAGGGCATCCATCCAACGAAAAGAAAAGGGAGCCTGATTCATGGACATCCGAACGGTGCAATCGGTTTTTGAGTTTGATGTGTATCCCAAGCGGGATCTTGTGCTGGTCCGCGGCGAGAATGCGCGGGTGTGGGACGAGACGGGCCGCGCATACATTGACTGCACGGCAGGGCACGGCGTGGCCAGTGTGGGACATGCCAACACGGATGTGGCCCGCGCTGTTTCGGAGCAGGCCCGCAAGCTCATCACGTGCAGCGGCACGTTCTACAACGACACCAAGGCGCAGCTTTTGGACAAGTTGATTTCCATCGCGCCGGAGGGGCTGTCCCGAGTTTTTCTCTGCAATTCCGGAACCGAGGCGGTGGAGGCGGCTCTCAAGTTCGTGCGGTACGCGACAGGCAAGACAGATTTTGTTTGCGCCGCGCGCGGATTCCACGGGCGGACCCTGGGCGCGTTGAG
>CAZDVF010000136.1:0-7291 GCA_964508725.1 uncultured bacterium
GGAGCTGACACCCGAAGGGTACAGGAGAGCCTACGAGACGGCCATCAAGAAGTTCAAGGCCATTCACCGTCTGGCAGGGGAGATGTACCCCGACCGGTGCGCCTTTGCCCAAACGCCGGACGAGGTGGAGCGTATCGCAGCCACCGGAAAGCGTGTCATCCTCACGGGCATTGAGAACGGCTATCCCGTAGCCGAGGATCTCTCCCGCGTGGAGGAGTTTTACAACCTGGGCGCCCGGTACATCACGTTGTGCCACAGCCGGCACAATCAGATCTGCGATTCGTCCAGCCCAGACGAGCCGCTTCACAACGGGATTTCCGATTTCGGAAAACAGGCCGTGGCCGAGATGAACCGGCTGGGCATCATGTGCGACGTTTCGCACATTTCAGACAAATCGTTCTGGGATCTGATTGCGATCTCAAAGGCGCCGATCATTGCGTCCCACTCAGGTTGTTACGCCGTCAACGCGCACAACCGAAACCTGAAGGACGACCAGCTCAAGGCCCTGGCCGAGAATGGCGGTGTGATTCAGGTTATCGCCATGTCGAGCTTTCTCAAAGAAGAGACGCCTGAGCATAAGGAAGCTTACGAGAAACTGCGTGTGGACATGGGATTGCCCACCCGGCGTGAAGCGTACCGTATGAGCCGTGAAGAGATAGAGGCGCTTATGCCGAAGTATGAGGCGTTTCAGACACGGCTGGCCGAAATCGAGAAGACCATTCCCGGTACGACGCTTAAAGACTACGTCGACCACATTGATCACGCTGTCAAAGTGGCTGGTATCGATCATGTGGGCATCGGCACCGATTTTGACGGCGGCGGCGGTATCGCCGGTTTCAGCAATCACGCCGAGGCGCTGAACGTCACGGTCGAGCTGGTCAAGCGGGGCTACACCGAAGACGAAATCAAGAAGATCTGGGGCGGGAATCTGTTGCGTGTCTGGCGCGAGGTCGAGCAGACGGCCCGGCAGCTTCAGCAGGACACCTGAGAACCGGTCCGGACAAACCAGCCGTGAGACAGGGAAAACAGGCGATCCGTTCTTCAGTCTTGGACGATCCGGGACGGATCGTTTGATTGATCTTCAAACCACTGGCTCTGCCAGTGGTTCTCGATCCTAAACTGGTCAGCACTGACGTGCCTACTTTGAATTCACCGCTACGCGGTGAATTCAAAGCCACCCGCTTTGCGGGTGGTCGTTTACTCCCTTCGGCATGGTTGATCTGTGTCCGCCGGAGGCGGATCGAGTATGGCCCCTCCTGAATATTCGTTAAAAAAACAAATGTATCGGAGTTGTCGTTTATTCCCCTGTTTCACAGACCGTGCGGTATTTTTTCATAGGAGGCGTATCATGTCAAGACAACACATCTCCATTCTGATGATTCTTGCCTTGCTTCTGGTTTCGGTCTCCGTCCGGAGTCAGCAAAAGGTCAATCAATTCCGTCAGCTCAGAGAAGAGCTGCCCACGCCGAACGATTGCCGGACGGCTTCAGGGGCGCCGGGTCCGGCCTACTGGCAGCAGCGGGCCGATTATGACATGGCCGTCACACTGGATGAGAGGAACCGGCGCATTACCGGTGCGGAGACTATCACCTACCACAACCGGTCTCCGCATGCTTTGAGTTACCTGTGGGTCCAGCTCGACCAGAACATGCGGGCCAAGGATTCCGACACGCAGAAGACCCAGATCGGCGGCATTCCCGACCGAACCAGCTTCCGGATGCTCAAGCGGTTGCACAGCGACTTTGACGGGGGATTCAAAATCACATCAGTCACCGACAAAGCGGGACGCGATCTTCCCCATACTGTGGTCAATACCATGATGCGGGTGGATCTTCCGCGTCCGCTTCGGCCAAAGTCCAGTGTCACGCTGAAGATCGCCTGGTGGTACAACATCAACGACAAAGCCACCATCGGCGGACGGTCGGGCTACGAATATTTTGAGGAAGACGGCAACGCCATCTACGCGATTGCCCAGTTCTTCCCGCGTATGGCCGTGTACAGCGATGCCGTGGGATGGCACCACAAGCAGTTTTTGGGTGGCAGCGAGTTTGCCCTGCCCTTCGGAGACTACCGTGTACGCATTACCGTGCCGGCCGATCACATCGTCGGGGCCACGGGCGCACTGCAGAATCCCGCCGACGTGCTGACGTCCGGGCAGAGGGCGCGGCTCCGGGAAGCGAAGAAACGCACTGACAAGCCTGTCCTCATCGTGACAGAAGGCGAGGCCCGTGAGAACGAGGCGTCCAGATCCACAGTAACCAAAACATGGGTCTTCGAGGCAGAAAATGTCCGCGATTTCGCTTTTGCCAGTTCCCGCAAATTTATCTGGGACGCCATGGGCGTCCCCTTTGGTGATCGAACGGCACTGGCCATGTCGTTCTACCCCAAAGAGGGCAATCCGCTGTGGGAGCGGTTTTCAACGCAGGCCGTGGCCCACACTCTTCGCATCTACTCGAAGTACACGTTCGACTATCCCTATCCCGTGGCCATCTCAGTCAACGTCGGCGGCGGAGGGGGCATGGAGTATCCCATGATCTCGTTCAACGGCGGCCGGCCGGAGCCCGACGGGACCTACTCCCAGCGTGCCAAGTGGGGAATCATCGGGCTGGTCATCCACGAGGTGGGGCACAACTGGTTTCCCATGACTGTGAACTCCGACGAGCGCCAGTGGGCCTGGATGGACGAGGGCTTTAACACGTTTGTCGAATATCTGGCCGAGCAGGAGTGGGATCGTGATTTTGTTTTTCGCGACGGTCCGGCGCCTGCGGTCATCAACTACATGAAGGGTGACAAAGCCCGTATTTCGCCCATCATGACTGACGCCGAGTCCATTTTTCAGGTGAGCAACAACGCCTATAACAAGACGGCCACGGGACTCAACATTTTACGTGAAACCATCATGGGACGGGAGCTTTTTGATTTTGCCTTCAAGACCTACGCCCGCCGCTGGATGTTCAAACATCCCGAACCGGCCGATTTCTTCCGGACAATGGAAGATGCCTCGGCCATGGATCTGGACTGGTTCTGGCGCGGCTGGTTTTATGGTACGAACCATGTGGATATCGCTCTTGATGATGTCCGCTGGTTCAGGCTCGACACCGGCAATCCGGACGTGGAGAAAGCGAATAAGAAGAATGAGGCGGAAGCCCTGCCACGATACATCACGGACATCCGCAATGATTCGTTGCTCGCCGAAACACTGGCAGAGGCCAATCCATCGGTGCGTGATTTTTACGATACCTACAATCCGTATGATGTCACAGAGCGGGACAGGGAAGCTTACACCGCGTATCTCTCCAGTCTTGCTGACGAGGAAAAGGCATTGCTTGAAAAGGATTGCAACTATTACGAGGTCCATTTCAAGAATTTGGGCGGGATGGTCATGCCCCTGATTGTTGAACTTCAGTTTACAGACGGAACCCGGGAGATTCACCGGATTCCGGCCGAAATCTGGCGGAAGTATAACGATGCTGTCACCAGGATCTTTATCACAGATAAAGAGGTCAAGACCATTCGACTTGATCCCTTTATTGAGACGGCTGATGTGGATACCCGCAACAATGTGTGGACTCTCAGGGGCAGTCCAAAACGCATTTCTGTGATAAAAAGAGAGAGAAAAGCGGCTGAGAATCCCATGCAGCATCATCGGCAGTAGATTTTTCACCAAATTGACAGAATGATATATTCTTGATTAAAAATGGTTGAAATAAAAAAAACACTTGCGCTTGCCGATTTTGTTGATTACATTAATCAAGTAAAATGTTGTACGCTGTTGTTTAGCATTTCGTAGATCAGCCGAAAGAAAGCTATGCGGCTGACACTGCAAAGAGTCGGTGGTTGATATCGAATAGAATGCGGCTATAGCGTCAAGAATGAGCGTAGCCGCTTTTTTGTAAAACAACACGCGTCGGGAAAAGGTTTGTTTGAAAGGAAGTCTCAATGGCACAAGGCACAGTGAAGTGGTTCAACAGAACTAAGGGTTTTGGTTTCATCGAGCGGCCGGACGGAGAGGATGTATTCGTTCACTATTCAGCAATTACAGGTGACGGATTCAAAGAACTCAATGAAGGCGAAGCAGTCGAATTCGATATCGAGCAGGGACCCAAGGGTCTCCAAGCAGCCAACGTCCGCAGGGTCTGATACTTGACGATTTTCGATCAAACGATGCGTTGATCGAATTCTTCAAAAGAGTATCGAACAGAAAAATAGGGACTGATCATTCAGTCCCTATTTTCACTTTAGTGTTACTTTATCCGAAGTCACAGAGCTTATTTTCGTTTCTCCGGCTTGTTATTCTTCTGCTCACATCTCAAAATCACTGACGATTATTCACCCTTTCCTCCCCCCTGAATGACGGTTTTCACCCGCTCCTTCAAGGCGTCTTTGTGATCCAGATGCGACACGCCTTCGGTCCACCATTCTGGCGCCGGCTTGTCCATTAAATAGTGATCGAAGAATTCCTTCTGACGCAACATATAATCCTTCATGTTTTCGGGCTTGCGCAGGCCGTGATTCTCTCCCTTGTATTGCAGCATGACAACCGGTTTTTTCAGTCGCCGCAGGGTATTGAAATACTCGATACCCTGGTTCCAGTCCACGGCGCCATCTTTATCGTTGTGCAGCAGAATGAGAGGCGTTGTGACTTTGTCCGCAAAATAGACGGGTGAATTCCTTTCGTACGCATCCATGACCTCCCAATATCCACCAATGAATCGGCCCTGGCTTGATTCAAAAATCGATTGGTTAGCCGATCCGGAATTCCAGTAAATCGAGCTGTACATGCTGATCATGTTGGTCAGCGGCGCGCCGGCGATGGCAGCCTTGAACAAGTTGGTTTGTGTGATAATGAAGGCGGTCTGGTATCCGCCCCATGAATGGCCGTGAATGCCGATGCGGTCCCGATCCACGATGCCCATCTCCACCGCTTTTTCCACCGCTGGCACGATGCAGGCAACAGACGCTTTGCCAGGGTCATTGACTTTGAAGACGATGTCAGGCATGAGCACGGCGTATCCGTGGCTGTTGTAGTACGATTTGTTGAATCGGCGGATGTCTGGTACGGCGTAGCGATTCAGATTCTGGGATAATTTTTCATACATGTAGACCACGGCTGGATATCGCTTTCCCTCCTCATAAGTTGCAGGAAGATATAGCGCGCCCTGCAGCTTGTCCCCGTTATTGCTTGTGTAATCCACGAGCCGGACACCGGACGACCAGAGAACATCGGTCTGCTGAGGATTGGCGTTGGTGATCCGTGTGCTGTTTTTCAAGTCTGCATCGGTCACATAGAAGTCGGGATAGGCTTCAAATGTCTCCCGTGTGTAAACGAAGACGCCAGCTTTTTTAGCCTTTAAAAGTTTCGAGAAGGCTGCGTCGTCCCACAACAATTTACGGGATGTTGGTTTGCCCCTGTCGATCCGGATGATGCCGCCCTTTTTGGTCCACTCGCCGTAGGCCGTGAAATAGGCCGATCCGTCCAGGCTGATTCCTTTCTCCTCGGGGTCCAGTTTGATGTGTCGCTGGTACCGGATGGATTCCGTCTTGCCGTCCAGAGTCAGGTTTGTGCCTTTCCCTCCGGTTACCGGAACGCGCCAGATATCCCAGTTGTCCGACAGGAGGACCGATTTCCCGTCCGAAACCCAGCCGACGGGGCGTATCGGCGGATTAACCACATTGTGATCGTCCTCCTCATTGATAAAACTGACGGGGACATTCTGCGTGATGTTGACGGACGCACCAGTCGCCAGATCGAGCGTGTGGTAGTGGCCATCCTCATAGTAGAGCAGATGTGCTCCGGAAGGGGATGTGTCGTACGACCAGCGGTTCTTTTTTAGAGCCAGTTTCCGCTCGCCAGTCCGCAGATCGAGAATGTAGATGTCCTGATACCGGCGGCCGTCCAGGTTGCCAGCCAGACGGTAGGCCTGGTCCGCATACCCGATGGCGTAGCGGTCCTTGGGCGCAGGCTCCACGCGCTCGACCTCGTCGTCGGCCAGACGGATGAATGCCTTCTCCTTCACCCGGTACACGGAGAGGTAGCTGAATTCCTTGTCCCGTTTTTCCTGAACCTGCTGCATGGACTGGAGGCGCTTGTCCTTCCAGTGCCAGATGACCATGTCGGGGATGTCCTCGTCATCCACGTCGTCCTTTTTTTCCACCTTTTCCGATTTTTTCTTCTCCTCGCCGGAGCATGTGTTTCCCTTTTTCACCTCGTCTTCCTTTCCGGGCTCCTTCTTTTTCACGTCGTGGATTCCGAAAAGGATGCCGCCGAAGTCCTCGGTCCACCGCGGATTCCGGTTCGGACTGACCGTCATCCCTTCGGGAAACGTTTTGTCCTCCTTCGGATCGTACGCCGTTTTAAGGGGATTCCCGCCCGATTTGAAATCCGTAAATCCGAGAACGCAGTAGAGCTTGTCCTCAAAGGCTTTATCCTCTTTGCCCTTGAGTGCGGCCAGGCCGTCGCCTTTTTCGGTCCACGTGAGTTTGGCGTACCAGGCGTTGTCCGAGTCGAGCGACTGGACGACGCCGTTGGCCATGTCGCGCAGGCCGATGCTGTTGCCGCTCTGGTCCTGGGCGTCGATGAGCCAGGCCAGGAACGTTCCGCTCTTGTTGAATGCGAATTCGGAGACATTGCCGATGTTTAGTTCCTGACCCGTTGCCAGTTCCCGAAGAATAAGATCTGCTCCTTTCGGCCCGTCCTTATCTTTTTCGCCGCTTTCACCCGCGTCTTTGTGCAGGGCGATCCAGCCGGGATTTTCTCCTGAAAATGCAAAGGATTTAACCTTCTCGAATTCCACCTTCTCGCCGGTGGAGAGATCCACGAGTCCAGCGCTGTTGGTCAGAGGCTTTTTTTGTTTCTTTAGTTTTTTTGCTTCGTTCCGTTTCGGCGCGATGGTGAAGGCCAGCCACTTGCCATCCTCAGAAAAGACGATGGTTCCACGCGACAGTTCGCCCGCCGGAAAAGTGTAGATCTTGTCTCCTTTGGTCTCGCGGACGATTATGTCGCTGTCCCCCTCGTTGGGTGTGAGGGCGCAAGCGAACCACCGGCCGTCTGGGGATAACTTCTCCGATTGAATCGTTTTCCACGCCAGAATGTCCTTCAGTTCGAGCGCACGTTTTTCGGTTTGCTGTCCGGTTGCCTGAAACAGGGGTGTCAGGACCATGAGGAGTAGCAGCATGATGAATCGCGCCTGCTTGTGCATGAGATATTCCTCCGTTAGTGGAATCCGAATCATGACATGTGATTGATCTTCAAACCACTAGCTCAGCTAGTGGTTCTCGATCCTAAACTGGA
>CAZDVF010000137.1:0-7204 GCA_964508725.1 uncultured bacterium
CGCGGTGAATTCAAAGCCACCCGCTTTGCGGGTGGTCGTTTACTGGACTGTCGCTTTGCGTTAGGGATTTCCATGATGACAAGATACGAAATCCCGCATTGACGAACTGTAAAAGTAATGTAAAAATTGAAATATCTCTTTCATCTCTTTTTAAAATGAATTATTTTATTTTTAGCAAGACGTCACTTGACAATCGGAGCAGGGTGAATGCGAAAACAGCGATCGCTTTTTTATCACATTTTTATTTTTGTGTTGGTCCAGATTGCCTGGCTCTCCCTGTTCGCTTTTTGGATTTATCGAACCGTTTCAAGTCTGGTTTTACTCAACCGGGCTGAAGATCAGGTCTCATCTCAAATCGCATCAAAAGGAGGAAACGTTTTTGCGCTGGTCGCCGGATCGGTGCTGTTTATCGCGGTTTCGGTGGGGATGACGCTTATTTTCCGCTATCTGAATGTGCAGCTCAGACTGACCCATTTATACGATCAGTTCATCGCCAATATTACCCACGAACTCAAGTCTCCGCTGGCGTCCATACAGCTCTATCTTGAGACCTTGCGAGTAAGAGACGTTCCACTCGAAAAGAGACGTGAATTCGTTCAAACCATGACGACAGATACGCAGCGTCTGCAAAATCTGATCGATTCGATTCTCGACATTTCGGGACGTGAACAAAAAATGGTTGTGGATCGTTTTCAAATCGTCACAGCGGATGAAGTTATCCCCAATCTGATGCGTGACGCAGCAGAACAGTTCCGACTCCCTGAAGGTGTTGTCACGATCTCAGGCAAGGCGCCTTATCCATGTGTGATCGATTTGTCGTCTTTCCGCATTGTGTTGAACAATCTGACAGATAATGCCATGAAATATACAATGCGGCCCGTGAAAATCGATCTCACTTTATCAGCAACACCCAAACACGTGATTCTTCAATTTTCAGACAACGGGATCGGCATAGATGCCAAAGACCAGAAAAAGATTTTCCACAAATTCCTTCGTATTTACAATCAGGATATTCCCAATGTCAAGGGAACTGGTCTTGGTCTGCACTGGGTGAAGCAGATCGTGAATGCCCACGGTGGCAAGATATCCGTTTACAGTGAAGGTAAAGGTCAGGGCACGACGTTCCGTATTGCCCTCCCCATCTATCGAACCACGAAAAAACGTCATATCAACCGTTTACTCAAGATTGCTCGGAAGCGATGAAGGAGCCTGATATCAAGACGCAGAGTGAAGATAAAACGCGAGATCGGATTCTGCTGGTTGAGGACGAGGTGTCGCTTGCAGTCGGGCTGGAGTACAACTTGAAAGAGGACGGCTACGAGGTTGTATGGGTCGAAGATGGCAGAAAAGCGCTCCAGGTATTCGAGACTGAATCGTTTGATCTGGTCATTCTCGACGTAATGATGCCCTATTTCAACGGATTTGAGGTGGCCGAGAAGATCCGTCAGCAGTCGCCACAGATGCCCGTCTTGATACTGACAGCCCGCTCCGACGTGAAAGATCGCGTCAGGGGATTGTCAGCCGGCGCCGATGATTATCTGACCAAACCGTTTCATCTAGAAGAGCTGTTGTTGCGCATCAGGGGGATGCTCCGGCGGAAGCAGTGGTATCGTTCCGCACTACTGAATCATCCGGTCATTACTCTGGGAAAATATCAAATCAATTTTGAGGATTTAACCTGCCGATCCGGTGATCAATCCTTTCAACTCACGAACCGCGAGGCCATGGTGCTCAAGTATCTCGTCGAGCGGAAGGGGACAATTGTCTCGCGGAAGGAATTGCTGGAGAATGTCTGGAACATCGATTCGGAGATTGAAACCCGCACCGTGGATAATTTTATCGCCCGCCTGCGCAAATACTTCGAAGAGGATCCCAAAAATCCGGTTTTGATTCAGAGTGTCCGGAGCATAGGGTACATGTTTTCAGAATCGTGACAACATTGTCCACTTTCAAACATGGTATTCGCTTACCTTGATGCCTAGCGTCTTAACGCTGCTTTGGTGAACATGTACGCCGGAATGATCACGTCAAACTCCACTGACTCAACCATCACTTCCGTGCCCTGACCCTCTTTGAGGACATCCTTGAAACGCATACGCATGGGATACCAGCGGCCGTCGATCTGCTTCACATCCATCAGGTTAAGCGTTTTAAGCAGTTTGCCGCTTTTTGCAATGAGGTCTTCCCGCAGCGGAATCATCCGTTCCTTGTCCACCCAGAGTTTTCGGAAGTGATAGGCCACATCCGCGCGATTTGCGGAGAGGTCCATCACCCAGCAATCGCGGTCGTCCACCTGATCTGATCCGGTCACCACGGCGTCGTAATTGTCGGTCATGTGCGGATCTTCCATCATGTCCTCATACGACAGATCCGACCCCATGACTGACTGGCGGAGCATATGCCCGGAGATCTGGATGATCCGGTCCGTTGAAGGCGTGTACATCCAGAGCTGGTCTTCGAGCTTGAGCATCTTGGTGCCTTTCTCACGCGCGGGCGACAGGTATTCGGTGAACGACTTGTCCGTACCCTCGGTCCACGTTTTGGCTTCGATGGTCCGGCTGTTCCGCCGCCCGTGGATCACCATCCGCGAGACCGCCGTGCGGCTGCGGGCCGACATGTTCTGGTCAATGGATTTGAGAATGGCCTCTCCGGATGGGAGTTGGGCCAGAACCGGCAATGCCGACAAGAGGATGAGTATGATGTGACGTGTCATGTTGATAGGTCCTCATCAATTTAGGATTGATCATTGTCTTAAGCTTCGAGTTCTTTGAACAGTTGCGCTGTCTTACGCTTGTAAATTCCGATGCCAGACAGGCTCGTACCCAAGATGGTGGATACCAGACCTGGAACGAATCCAATATAATATGCCTCTTTGGTGATATGCGCGCGGAATGTAGTAGGAAACATGATGGTGGCATTCCGCATCAAGTTCCCCATGTTGATTCCATATGTTTGTAAAAGGTAAGCGAAGAACAGGCCGATGCAGGTGCCAAGGAGGGAACCGAAAACACCCACATACAGAGATTCCCACAACATTGATCCATAGATATGCCCTTTTTGTTCGCCGATAGCCAGCCGAACGCCAACCTCTCCGTATCGTCTAAGTCCACCGATAAGACCGGCGTTCCACAGCACAATAGCCATGGGAATGATAAAGATGATGACAAGAAAACCCTTCATCATCTCCATCATCTCCATCAGGGTCGCAAGGTCGTTTTGTTCTTTCAGATTTTTCATGACGGGTGAGAATTCGTCATCGTCTGACCTTGATGCGTTGAATGCATCAGCAATGGCCTGACCTTTTGACACATCGTAGAGGCTGTTTTGGAAATATCCCAGAATTTCACCAGCAGCATCCTGCATGTCCAGAGCGAAACGGGCATCGGCGATATCCACAATGATTGCAGCACGGTCCATGGCGCGGATGCCGAAAGTCACGGTGCCAGAGAGAGTGAAGTTATAAACAGCCATGCTGCCATACATGGTGGAGCCGAGAAGAGTCACGACATCACCCGGTGAAACATCGAGCTGATGTGCGAATTGATCACTGATCAGGATCTGGCCAGGCTCTGCGGGTAGCCGTCCACGGATAATGGCATCCTCGATATTGAGGCGCAGGATGTCGCTGCTGTGGCCTGAGAGCAGATCCACTGCTGTTCCAAAGCAGGGCCCCTGTGCCCTGGTTTCACCAGATTCGTCGGGCGCGTCCAAAAGACCACCGAAACGAATACGCTCGACCCAATCCATTTCCGGAAAATCTTTTTTCAGATTGTCGAGAATGTTGGCCGTGCCGATGAGAGCCAGGTCATTGGGCAGCTGTTCCTCATTTTCAGCATAGGCACGACTCATGATTTTGACATGCCCTGTTACGAATTTAGCGTTGAAATCGATGAAGTCGCCCATGACGCCTGTCACCCAGCAGTGAAACAATACCACGAGCATGACACCGAGAACAACAGTGATGACCGGGAAGAGGCTTCGATTTTTATCACGAAGCAAGCCTTTGATCAAGAATAAGATCATTGCAATTTCCCCCGTATGGCGTCCGTAGGTTTCATTTTGGAGATCCTCCTGGCTGGCATATAACTGACGATCGTTGTGGTGACGAGAATGATGATGACGGTGCTCAGGATGAGTCCCAGACTGTAGACCGGGAAAATTTTTTCCGCCATGGCCATCCCATAATCGTCCGAAGTGCCCGGGACTTTAAATCCCTGCACTGACTGAAAATATAACAAAGGAATACCATATGCAGCGGCCAATATGGCGGCTAGAATCCCGTGCATGGCTCCCTCGATGGTGAACAGGCGGATGACCTGGCCGCGCGTCATGCCCAGAGCGATGTCCGTGCCGATCTCTTTCTGGCGTCGCCACACAGAGAGGACCTGTGTGTCGAAGATTGCCAGCATAGCCAGGGCCATGAGCAGGATCCATATGATGGAGCCACCAATGGTCTTGCTCTGGATCATTTTGTCCATGTCTGCTAAAAGATACTGATGATCGCGAGGAATCCAACCGGGGACTGTCTCCGACGTTTGAACCTGATCCCTGGATACGATGATGGACGCCTCACCCGGCATCTGGAGCATGGACTGCAGGCGGTCGAGAGGAATCCAGACCTGCCCTTTGTCGATGGTGGGCACGTTGGTTTTAAAGATAGAAACGATCTTTGCTTCCGCAGCGTCGAAGGTTCCGTTTGCATCCCGCCATCGAACGGTAACAAGATTTCCTACGACGAGTTTGGTGGCGGACGCCATGCCCGTGCCGATGAGTGCGGGGATTTCCTCTCCCTCGTTCTGCAACTGATCTGCGGGAATATGCAGGATATGCTGTTGCGGGTCGATGCCCTTCAGCAGCGCGGACTGGATGCGGCCCTGAGGATAGATGGATGCCTGGGTTAAAAGAATGGGTGTTGCAGAGCCTCCGGCTATGCGGTCTTTGAGCTCAGCGGGAATCGGACCGTGGCTGTCGATCATAGTGAAGGGATCGTAGGGATCGTAAGCCTGATGCCAGTACTGGCCGCCCCCGATTTCCCAGTCAATCATGTCGCGTCTGGCCTGATGGTTCCATCCTTCCAACAATCCCTTATGCCAGATGATGATGACAAAAGAGAAAGACAGGACAATCACGTTGAGCCAGGTCCGTAATCCGGCACCAACGAGATTTCGATAGGCGAGTTTGAAAGCAATCATGATTTACTCCATTTGTAGGGCGAGGCATGCCTTGCCCATACTTCTCCGTTATTTTTGAATTGTCTCGTCTTTTGAGACTTTCCCATCGTTGAGCGTAATTTTCCGATGCAGGTATCGGATGACCTTGTCATCGTGGGTGGCGAAGATGAAGGTGGTCCCGATGTCGGCGTTGAGTTTTTCCATGGTTTGCAGGATGTGGTGTGAATTTTCGGCGTCCAGGTTGGCGGTGGGCTCATCGGCCAGAACGATTTCCGGTTTTTTCACCATAGCTCGTGCAATAGCCACACGCTGGCTTTCTCCCCCTGAGAGTTGGGCGGGTTTGGACTTGACCTTGTCGGAGAGACCGACCCAGTCCAACGCATCCAACACAGCTTTCTTTCGCTTTTCCGACTGCATCTTGAGGAGCAGCAACGGGAATTCGACGTTCTCGAATACGGTATAGACAGGGAGCAGATTGTAGGTTTGGAAGATGAAGCCCAGAAATCGGTTCCGTAAATCGGCCGACTCCCTGTGGGAGAGACCTTTGATCGAATGACCCAAAACCAATGCCTCTCCTTCGGATGGAGAATCGAGCGATCCGATGATGTTTAAAAGCGTTGTCTTGCCCGATCCACTGGGGCCGACCAGGCCAGCGAATTCCCCTTTTTGAAAGGTGAGTGTAATGTCGCTCAGCGCCGTAAAATACCCTTTCCCGACGGGAAAGCGTTTGACCAGTCCCCGGATGTCGATCAGTTTCGTGTTCTCCATGTTTTACTGTCTCCATGTTGTCGGTGTTATTCTATTTTTCGCCTTCAGTGATTCAGAACGATCATGAGCTGAAATCCTTTTCCCGTAAAGAGTGCGCTTTCTTGCTGGGCCGGGATGATTGCGAATTGATCAGGATTCCAGAATCCCATCAAATAAAAGCTCCACCGGTCGTACCGGCGCTGCCATTGAATGAAGCGGTACCATTGCGATTGATCCCAGTCGCGGTAGAGCATGACTGTGGCCTGATCCAGAAGTCCCAGAGGATAATTGAGAAACGCAGCAGTGAGCGTGAGACCTTCTCCCTGGCCGAAGGCTTCTTTTGCCAGGTCAAACCTGAGGTGCTCGGCCATGACGTGAATGCCGTTTCCCAGTCCGATCGTATAATCAGAGCCGATAGTCACAGCGCGCTGATAGCGGTAGGGGATGGGCCCCAAATCGTGATGCGTCAGAGCCGCCTCGATCCACACGCCGATAGCGACATCCCACTTGCCGTCGAAGCCGATGCGGGTTTCGTTCACCTTGTCCTGCATGGGGATGAGATGGATCAGTCCAGCCGCTTCTTGTGAAATTCCTGCCATGCCGAGGAGATGATCCATGCCTTTTTCTACATCCATCCAACGCCGGTGGAAGGAGAGGGCCGCTTCGCCCCGAGGCGTTGGGATCTGCACTCGCCCGCCGAATTCGGGTGCGCTGTCGACCGACGGAGCGAATTCCCATCCCTTGGTTTCGTTGTTGCCGAGAAGTCCCCAGAGCCAGAGGTTTGCGTTGTTCAGAAAATAGTACCGCACAAGGAGTCCGTACGCCCCGTCAGTGAGCTGCAGAGGATCGCGCGGATCCATGCGGTCGAACCACATGAGAGGGCGCAGCATGGCGGCAGATCCGAAATTGATTTTTTGCAGGCCAAGCCGAATATCGAGACGGGGCAGCGCCAGACGGGCCCAGAACCGGTAGAGCTTTAAGTTGCTGGTCCAGTCCACATCGCTTAGAGTGGGGTACGCGGCGGCCTGGCCGAATCCGTCGACAGACAGGGCGGCGTCCACAAAGACGGTTTGGGAAATTCTCTGGTCCGCGGACAGTTCCGGGATGTAGCGCAGCCCCCACCAGGCACCCGACCGTTCTGCGGAGGCGATCCAGGTCATGGCCTGGCCGCGCAGATCGAAGGTCTGTGACAGGGCTTTGTGACTCACAAATCCGCATCCAATGACGAGGATGAGGAGTGTTCGAATCGCTGTGTTGATGAACGTACGTCTCATTCCTTGACCTGT
>CAZDVF010000138.1:0-7133 GCA_964508725.1 uncultured bacterium
CAGCATTTCGTACGTGACATCCTGAATTTCCCCCTGACGGTGCTCGATGAGGACGAAGATCGTTTTCATGCCAGCCCCCTTTCCCTGAGAATGGAGGCAAGTTTGCCTGCCGCTTCATCCGGTTCTCCCGGAATCATCTCCGCCATTTTCTCCTGGACCGGGAGCGTTAATTTTGCGATGGAGGATTTTGATCCAACCTTGCCGATCGTCCCGGCGTCAAGTCCCAGGTCTTCCGCACCTTTGACTGTAATCTCTTTTTTGGATGCTTTGGCGATACCCATAATGGATGCATAGCGCGGCTCATTGATACCCGTCTGGATAGTCAAAACCGCCGGCAGTTGGATGTCAAGCACTTCGAGAAGTCCGCCTTCCAGCTCGCGCGAAACACGGGCCGATTTTTCCTCGAGCTCGGTTTTTGCGACCAGGGCGGCGTGCGGAATGCCCAGATACTCGGCTAGTGCTGGGCCGACAATCGACGCCCAGTCATCCGACGCAATGCAGCCTGTGAGAATCAGCTCGTACGGAAGATCCTTGACGGCAGCTGCCAAAATGCGCGCTTTAGCCAGCCCGTCGGAGCCTGCGAAGGCTGGATCTTCCAGACGAATGGCGGCATCCGCACCTTTGGCCAAACCCATGCGCAGCGTTTCCTCCGAGGGTTTGTCACCCAAAGTTAAGAGAGTGACTGTGCCGCCCAGTTTTTCTTTGATGAGCAGCGCTTCTTCAAGGGCGTAGTTATCCGCCTCGTTGATGTTGAAAACCAATCCATCTTGAACGATTCCCTTTTCCGTCGAATCGATTTTAATATTCGATTCGGACGTGTCGGGGACCCGCTTGACACAGACAATCATGTCCATTCGATTCAACTCCTTTCGTGATATTATCAGTTTGACAAACGGATTAAAAAGTGACAGAATCTTGGTTACAGAGCATCAGCTGTCAATTCAACAATATCCCGAATTTCGATTTTTCCCTCATTTCCCGTGGTTTTGACCGCATCTTCCAGCGTGAGCAGACAGAACGGACACGCCGTGGCGATGATCTCGGCGCCCAGTTCCAAGGCGTCCTTGACGCGGATTTCAGCCAAACGCTCCTCCGAACTCTCGGATTCGAGCCACATCCGTCCGCCGCCGCCTTCGCAGCAAAGACTGCGTTCGCGTGACCGATCCATCTCCAGATATGTGACGCCGGAGATGGCCTGAATGACACGGCGCGGCGGATCAAAGATCTTGTTCTGCTTCCCCAGAAAACAGGGGTCGTGATACGTCACTTTCTTCTCTAACTGTTGTTGGAATGACAGTTTGCCATCCTGTATAAGCTGGTCGAAAATCTGTGTGTAATGCCACACAGTGAATGTGAATCCGGTATAATCGTTGTGAAACGCATGAAAGCAGTGGGGCGACGTGGTCATCATCCGATTGAACTGGAATTTCTGTAGGATTTCGAGTTGTCCCTCCTGGGCCATCTCATAAAGCCCCCTTTCCCCCATTTCCTTCATCTCATTGGCGCAGCAGCTCTCCTGATTCCCCAGGATGCCGAATTGAACTCCGGATGCTTGGAGCACTTTCACCATACTGCGGGCCAGATTCTGAATCCTGGGATCGAACGACGCAGTGCAGCAGACAAAGTAAAGCAGGTCGGTCTCTTCTCCCTCTTTGAGTATAGGAACCTTCTCGTCACCGATCCAGTCAGACCGTTTTTCACGCGCTCTGCCCCACGGATTACCGTGCATGAAGGTGCTCTCAAGCGCGTCACGCACCGCCGGTTTAATGCGTCCCCCCTCGATGACGTCGGACCGGAGAGCAAGAACCACCTCGTAGGGCTTGACGTTTTTCGGACAACGCTCCGCACAGGTGGCGCACGTGGTGCATTCCCAGATCTCCGTCCGTTCGACAGGATTGAACCGCTCGCCCAGCAGCGCTTCGTAAATGAGCTTCCGTGGACTCAACGCAGACCGAGCAGACACGGGACACCCTCCGCTGCATTTGCCGCACTGGATGCACGAATAGAGGTCCAGTTCTTCACACAGTTTTTTTCCTTCGACAGCCATAATTTTCCTTCTCTTGAACGGATTGGTAACGCAATCGCCGAACAAATACTCTGTCTGTTGGCAGAGTAATACCTCACGACAGTAAATTCTTGGCGATGACCAGCTTCTGAATTTCCGACGTCCCCTCGTAAATCTCCATCACCTTCGCATCGCGAAAAAATCGCTCGACAGGATAATCCTTGGTGTATCCGTAACCGCCGTAAATCTGGACAGCCTCCCGCACACTGTACATGCAGGCCTCGGCCGCCATATACTTTGCCATCGCCGCTTCTTTGGTGTATCGTTCTGCGCCGGAATCCTTCAAAGCTGCGGCGCGATAGGTTAACAGCCGAGCGGCGTCAATCCGTACAGCCATTTCCGCCAGCTTGGACTGAATCATCTCGTATTCGCAGATGGGTTTGCCGAATGTCTTGCGTTCTTTGGAATATTGCAGGGAAGAATCAAGCGCTGCTTGCGCAATGCCAACAGCTTGAGCTCCGATATCAATACGGCTTGTGTCGATCGTGTGCATGGCGATCTTGAATCCGTCACCCTCTTGACCCAACAGATTATTCCCGGGGACTTTGCAGTCATCGAAAAGAAGTTCACAGTTGGCCGTAGCCCGGAGTCCCATCAGGTCTTCGTGCTTGCCCACGCTAAAACCGGGTGTGTCGCGATCCACAATAAAAGCGCTGATCCCTTTATGCTTTTTCTCTTTGTCCGTCACAGCGAAAATGATGAATATGCCCGCTTCACCGCCGTTAGTAATGAACCGTTTCGATCCGTTGATAATATAGTGGTCGCCATCAAGCCGGGCGGTTGTTTCAATGCTCGCAGGATCTGAGCCGGCATTGGCTTCTGTCAGCCCGAATGCGCCGATTTTTTTCGCCGCGGCCAGATCTGGCAGGCACATCTTTTTCAGTTCTTCGCTTCCGAATTTGAGTATGGGATAGGCAGTCAGAGACTGGTTCACTGCCACGATAACACCCGTAGAAGCACACGCCTTCGAAATTTCTTCGACCGCAATGGCCAAACTCAAGAAATCCATACCGCCGCCGCCATATTGCTCGGGCACGATCATGCCCATGAGTCCCAGCGCGGCCATCTTCTTAATGTTGCTCCAGGGAAACTTACCGGTTTTGTCATATTCTTCAGCTTCAGGCGCCAACTCATTGGCGGCAAATTCACGAACCATATCCTGAATAAGCTTCTGATCGGAATCCAACGTGAAATTCATTGTTCCTCCTGTTGATATCGCGTTCTATTTCCCAAGCAATTGACGTGCAATCACAATGCGCTGCACTTCCGAGGTCCCTTCACCGATTTCATTCAATTTGGCATCGCGATAAAACTGTTCAGCGCGGTACTTTTTGGTCAATCCCTCCATACCCATCAGACTCACGGCTTTGGATGCGACACGCATGGCAGCTTCCGAAGCATAACACTTGGCCATGGCGCCCTCCAGCGTCACTGTCAATTTCTGATCTTTCAGACGAGCGGCATGGTAGATCATGTGCCGCGCAGACGCCACATCCATGGCCATGTCGGCCAGACTCTGCTGGACGGTTTGGGATTTTTTCAGGTTCTTCTCCCGAGCATAGGCAACGGCTGCATCCAGTGCACCCTGGGCTTCGCCGAGCGCCAACGCACCGATGCTGATTCGTCCACCATCAAGGGTTTCCATGAAAACCTTGAAACCTTCGTTCTCCTCACCGATCAGACTGGTTTTCGGAATCCGGCAATCTTCAAAAAGCAGTTCGGCTGTGTCAGACGAACGCAGACCCAGCTTGTCTTCTTTACGGACAGGTTGGAATCCACATGTCCCCCGATCAATAATGAACGCGCTGATTCCATGTACACCCTTGGACGGATCATGCGAGGCCGTGATAATGACCGTATCAGCGAAGGTTCCGTTGGTAATGAACCGTTTGCTGCCGTTAATAGTGTACCCGTCACCATCCGCTATCGCTGTGGTTTCAGTAGCACCCGCATCGGAACCTGCATTATTTTCCGTTAGTCCGAATGAGCCGATCTGCTCTCCGTTGGACATAAGCGGAAGATAGCGTTTCTTCTGCGATTCAGTGCCGTGGGTAAAGATTGGCCAGACCACCAAGGACGTGTGCGCTGCCAGAGTGATTCCAACCGAACCAGACACACGGGAAAATTCCTCGACAGCAATAATGTAGCTCAGGTTATCGAGTCCTGCGCCGCCATATTCTGTCGGAATGGGAATGCCCATCCAGCGGCGCTTTCCCATCTTCTGAATGATCTCATTCGGGAAAAATTCCGACGCCTCCAGTTTAGCCGCTTCAGGTCGAACAACAGTCTCCGCAAACTCTCGGACTTCTTCCCGAAATTGCTCGTGAGTGAAATCGGATAAAGCTGAAACCGGTCGATGTTTCTCCATATCCACCTCTTGGGTTTGGGATGGAGCGTGGAGTCAGAATGTCTCAAGCAGCTCTAAAAATACACGAAACAACAGTCTTGTCATTGCCACCCATGCTGATCATGAGGCCATAGGATCGATCAGCGGGAACAGACACCTGGCAATCGCCGGCCTGGCCAGTCAGCTGGTGGACGAGATCCACAGCCTGACGCACACCAGTGCCGCCTGTGTAATGGCCAAATCCAACAAGTCCGCCAGTGGCATTGATTGGGATCTCGCCATCGGGGCGTGCTTTGCCGCTGAGCACAAAATCGGGGCCCTCGCCATACGCTGCAAATCCTGCGGCCTCAACTTCGAGAATACCACCGATGGTGAAACAATCGTGGACCTCGGCCAGTCCGATATCGTTAGGTCCGACGCCTGCCATGGCGTACGCTTTTTTCACGGCCTCTGCGACGGTGGTCATTTTCGTCTGGTCCGGCGGCGGCTTGGTCAGGTCGGCCACGGCGACGCCGAATCCCACCAGCTCGACGGCTTTGGATTTGGGCACACCGATCTTGTCCAGCCCTTCTGCCGACGCCACAATCAACGCAGATGCGCCGTCCGACACCTTGGAGCAATCATAGACATTGATGTGATCGCAGAAAGCTTTGGGATTCGGCGGTGTCATCCCTGCAGCGAGCAGATCCCCGATGCTGTTGTGGTACTCCTGCGCCTTGGGATTCTTCCGTGCATTTAAAATGGCTTGCTGATACCAATACGCCATAGCCTTGCGTATTTTTTCATATCCATATTTTTCATAACAAGCACCAGCCCGGTCAGAGAATTTTGAGGGGAAAAAGTAGGCATGTCCAGCCTTACGCTCGGACAGGTAATGCCCTGCACCAGCCAGGATGTCCGCGCCGTAAATCGCCTTAACCGGATTCTGGACCTCGACGCCGAGACTCAACACCACATCAGCTGTCTCGGCTAAAATGGACTTCACGGCTGTGGACAGGCTCAATCCCCCCGATCCGCACGCGCCCTCAACACGAACCATGGGCTTGAATTCGAACGAAGGATGAATGTTGACCATGAGGCTGGCCAGATTTCCCTGTTTGTTAAACCGGGCAGCCATAAAATTGCCGATCACGCCTTCGTCAATGTTGGCTGCGTCATTAATCTGGTCGATGACGCCCTTGCCTGCCTCGGTGATGTAATGCTCGAGGCCGGGGCGGGATTTCTTCGGGTGGAATTCCTTGCGCCCGGAACCGAACGAAACTGTATTGTATCCTGCCGTAAAATAGACCGGTTTACGCAGTGGTTTCATATCCTTCCCTCCATTCACGCGATGTAGTCGTTGATGGGACCGTAGAGGTGGAAAAAGCCGTTGATCAGCACACCATTCACATCCTCAGCATTGGCTGCGACACCATCACTGATCAAGCCTTCACCGATTGCTTTGGATTTTTGAAAATATGCACGGGCCAGGTCTGCACCAAAAGTTTTCATCTGATTCAGATTGGAAAAGATAACCTTAAGCTTTTCATGACGCTTGGAATCAACAAGCAGACTCCGCCACGGCGCCCATCCGTCGGGCAGCGCGCCCAGCTTCTCATCCACCTGTTTGGACCAGTCACCAAACGGCACGTAATTGCCCTTTTCGAGGTCGTACACGCCCGCGGGACGATTCTTCTCATATTTGAGGAATCCGTCCTTCTGGCTGCCGTCGGCGTATTGGCCACCTATGACACCTGCATCCACCATCCGGTTGAGTAGCGTGGACTCCAGTGTCAGACCGTCAGTATAACGTGTCATGACTTGCATGATGAGCTGACACACTTCCACGCCCACATAATCGATGAGCTGAAAGATGCCCATGGGCCGGATCAGAAAATCCTGGCTGACCTTGTTAAGAGCGTAGATTCCCTCGATCTGGGAAAAGGAATCGGAAAGACGATTGACTTCTTCAGTCGCGTGAATGATATCGCGCATGAAGTGGCCGTTGCCGATGAATCCGGCAATATCGTTGGAGGGAATAATGATCTTCTTGAGCAGCTTGGCAATCTCGTGTGACACGTCGATCACATCTTGACGTGTATTGGAGGATGTAATCAACTCGGCGAGCTTTTGCACAGCCGGGGGATTGTAAAAATGATAGCCAATAATTCGGCCTTCCAGACCCACGCCGTCATCCAAAACGTGGATCGGGATCGAGGAAGTGTTGGAAAAGTAATACGTCCCGGAGCTGCATTGCTTGTTGAGTGTCTTGAGGACATCGATCTTGATCTGTTCGTTTTCCACGATGGCCTCAAAAATCATGTGTGCCTGTCTGAGCGATCCCAAATCAGTGGTGGGACGAATCACACTGAGTACATCGTTTGTAAACTGCGCGATGATGTCGTAGTTTTCCACCAGATCGTTGCGATCGCGGTAAAGATCCCGCAGCGCCACACATCCTTTCTCTGCCGCCTTGGTCGCCTGGGCTCGCAGATACAGCATGAGACCATCCAGTGCTTTTTCAGATACATCCATGGCATAAAGATAGTATCCCCTGTCCGGATTCTTGATCTTGAGTTTGGCCATTTCCTGGGCCAGCAACAGGACAATCCCACTGCCCATCTTGCCCGCGGCCCCAATGACACCCACATTTTCCAGTCTCTGAACCAATGTCATAACAGATCCCTTTCAGTTCAGTTTCAAACCATGAATCGTGCATTGTAAGGATAGATTGAAATATAT
>CAZDVF010000139.1:0-7104 GCA_964508725.1 uncultured bacterium
GAGCGCCATGGGCGACGTGCTGCTGGCCACACCGCTGGTCCGCTGGGTGAAGAACCAATATCCCCAGGCGGATGTCGATTTTCTGGTCAAGTCGCTCTACACGCCGCTGGTGCGATCCAATCCCCATTTGAATCGAGTCATCTCCTTTTCAGCTGATTTGGGATGGCGGGAGCTGGTCCGTGTTATCCGCACCGTTCGCTTGAACCGGTACGATTTGGTTTTGGATCTCCAGGTGAATTTACGAAGCTGGTTGATCCGTCATTTGTGCAGAGCACGGCAGACAGCAGTTTACCGGCCAAACCGATGGAAGCGTTTCATTCTGGTCCACGCCCGTCGTGGTTTGAACGAATCCTTTGATCCGATTCCGATTCGGCAACTTGCATCGTTTTCACATCTGGGTATTCATGATGACGGGAAGGGGCTCGATATGGTGGTGGAAGAGTCATCGAAGCAGCGCGTGGCGCAGGCTCTAGGTGGTGAAGGGATCAGCCCCGAAGAACCGATTCTTGTCATTGCACCGGGCGCCAGCCGGGCGACCAAGCGCTGGATGCCTGAACGTTTTGCCGAGGTGGGGCAACATTTCGCCCGATCCGGATACCGTATTCTCGTGACTGGCGGTCCAAGTGACCGCGATATCTGTTCCGGTGTTGCCTCCAGAATCATGCCTTCTCCCGTAAACTGGGCAGGGCAGTGTACGCTCCTGGAGACGGCTGCCCTCATTGCGCGTGCCGATTGTCTTGTCACGAATGATACGGGTGTCATGCACATCGGCGTGGCTCTGAAACGGCCTTTGGTGGCGCTGTTTGGTCCAACCAGCCACCATCTGGGATTTTATCCGTTTCGGAGTATTTCCACGGTTGTTGAACGCCAACTCGATTGTCGTCCCTGTTCGTATCACGGAACGGCTCGGTGCCCCAAAGGTCATTTCAAATGTCTGCTCGATATCCAGAGCCGTGAGGTTATTGAGGCGGCAGAAGTCTTGCTCGAAAGATCTTGATCATGTACGGTGCTGCAACAGTTATCTACAACACAATTTTGCTTCCAACCCTGTCTCTTGCACTGAGAGTGGGGGCTTTATTTTCCCCAAAAATCAGGCGGGGATTTCAGGGACGCAAGTTTCTTTTCAATCAATTGGACGGCCACATTCCCAAATTCTCTGACACCACACTCCGATTTTGGATTCACAGCAGTTCGATGGGTGAATTTGAGCAGGCCAGGCCTGTTGTATCCGCTTTGCGGAAACAGTATTCCGGCTCTGTCATCATCATGAGTGTGTTTTCTCCCTCTGTTTATGATCACGTTCAGCAGTATGATGAGGCAGATTATTTCTGTTACATTCCCTTCGATTCGTCTGCCAACGCCCGGCGGTTTGTCGACTGTGTCCAACCCGATGTCGCTGTGTTCGTCCGGCACGATTTATGGCCAAACCATCTGCGCGTACTGAAGCAGCGAGGCGTTCCCACGGTCCTCATCAATTGTTCTATCAAAAACCGCATGATGCGCTCCAATCTAATCCGCCGTATGATCTACCGGTGGCTGTACCAGTGGTTCGATCTGGTGATGACTGTTTCGAACGAGGCAAAACAGGTGTGTGAAACCGCCAAATTGACCGGGGGACTTGTCGAGGCAGCGGGTGATACACGGTACGACCAGGTGATGCTTCGCGCCAGTGAGGCTGAGACCATTACTGCGCCGCTTCGTCCTTTGAAGCAGGGAAGACCTGGATTTGTGGCTGGCAGTACATGGCCGGGCGATGAAGATGTGATTCTCGACGCGATTTCAACGTTGAGAAAGAGGGATTTAACGTTTTGGACACTGATTGTTCCGCACGAGCCCACGGATGAACACATCCGGCTACTTGAGCAGAAATGCGTAAAAATCGACCTGAAGGTTCAGAGACTATCGGCCATTGAGTCGGGACATTCGACAGTGGAGAACGCCGTACTGATCGCCGACAAGGTGGGTATATTGGCGGAATTGTATGCATTGGGTGACGTGGCATATGTCGGAGGTGGATTCGGTAACGGCATCCACAGTGTTCTGGAACCTGCGGTTCTGGGACTGGGCGTGCTTTTTGGACCCAATCACCAAGGATCATACGAGGCCGGTCGACTGATCCATTGCGGCGGCGGACGTTCTGTCGCAACCGGTTCGGATCTGGCTGACATCCTGTTCACTCTCTTCCGAGATCCTCATCAGCTTGCTGTCATGGGAGATGCTGCCGGCGGACTGGTCAAAGGCTCTATCGGCGCCACGGATCGCATCGTGAAGCGTCTCTCGGATCTGGTCAGACCAAAGCCATGATTGAAGCCAGAGATCTTTCGTTTCGATACCCCGAGGACGCGGGATCGCACGCACTCGGGAGTCTTTCATTCTGTCTCAATCAGGGTGAAAAAGTCGCCCTGATGGGAGCCAACGGATCAGGAAAAACCACCCTGGTCCGTTGCCTGAGCGGGCTCCTCATACCGACATCCGGCGATGTCTGTGTAGACGGGCTTTCTGTTCAAGATGAATCGCAGTTGTCCGAAATCAGGCGTCGGGTCGGCATGGTGTTTCAAAATCCTGACAATCAAATTGTCGCCGCCACAGTTGAACGCGATATTGCATTCGGGCTTGAGAATCTGGGCGTTCCGAACGCAACGATGCGTGACCTGGTCAGCGAAGCGCTCACGCTTTTCCGGCTTGAATCGTATCGAAAAGTCTCGCCACACTTGCTCTCCGGCGGAGAGCGGCAGAGGCTGGCGCTGGCTTCGATTTGGGTGATGCGTCCCCGTTATCTCATTTTGGATGAACCCACGTCACTTCTCGATCCACGGGGAAGAGAGCAGGTTTTTCAACTCATGGACACCCGGTTTGACGGCCGGAAAATGGGATTGCTGCTAGTCACCCAGTTTCCGGAAGAGGCCGCCGTCTGCGATCGCCTGGTGGTTATTGACAGGGGCCGCATCATCCTGAACGGGCCGCCGGCAGACCTGTTTCGCGATCAGGAGGCGCTTCATCGCGCCGGGCTCCGTATCCCCATTGAGACCGAACTGTCGGTTTATCTGGAATCCATTCACGGATCAGGCCATGTGCATCCGGTTTGAACACGTTACGTTCACCTATCGTTCTGTGCTGTCGTCGTCCAATCCGGTGCTGGTTGATGTCTCGTTCGCCATTCATCCCGGTGAGCTTGTGGCTCTGGTGGGCGCAACAGGGTCGGGCAAGTCCACGCTGATTCAGCATCTGAACGGACTGCTTCGTCCCGATTCGGGATGCATCCAAATCAACGACCTCAGCACGGCCAACAATTCGGATCTGGCGTCTGTGCGCCGCAACGTGGGTCTTGTTTTCCAGTTTCCTGAACGGCAGCTTTTTGAAGAAACAGTCTACGCCGATATCGCCTTCGGGCCGCGTAATCAGGGACTCGATCCAGAAGCGGTTGATCAACGGGTCCGCCATGCATTTGACTGTGTCGATCTCGATGGCGATGTGTTCGGTCCACGCTCTCCGTTTCTTTTAAGCGGGGGAGAGAAGCGCCGTGTGGCCATTGCCGGTGTTTTGGCCACTGATCCCCAGATTCTGGTTTTTGATGAACCCACAGTGGGACTGGACTGGCGCGGAGCGATGAAGGTCGTGGATGTGATTCGGCGATACCACAGCATGGGCCGGACTGTCATCTTCGTATCGCATGATATGGATCTGGTGACAAGTCTGGCGGAGCGGATCATGGTGCTCAATGAGGGACGTCTTATTTTTGATGGCGCCAGGAAGACACTTTTCCAAAATGAACAGATTCTGCATCAGGCCGGACTTGTTTTTCCCCATGTCAGCTTATGGATGCAGCGGCTTCAAAAGAAAGGTTATCCGGTTCGGTCAGACGTCTACACGATCGACGAGGCAAAAAAAGAGGTGGACTGCGTGTTTCGAAAAGAATAGAATCCGACTGTTTTTTCTTAAAACAATAAAGGGCGCTTGCAAAAGTCCCAATGGTGATGTATCTTTAAATTAAATATGGGTTGAATCTGGAGGGTGGTATTATGGCCACGAAACGCAAGACTGTTTCAAGACGGGAGTTCCTTGCCAGGGGAGCCACAGGAATGGCGTCAGCGGGTGTTGTCGGTGTGCTGGGGAATCGGGTGCCGGTCCTCAATCCGGATCGCCAAATCCAGGCTGCCCGGGGAGACATTATGTATCGCACCCTTGGCAAGACCGGCATCCGTATTCCGATTGTCAACATGGGCGTGATGAACACCTCGGATGCAGCTTTGATCAAGCGGTCGTACGAAATCGGCGTGCGCCATTTTGATACGGCGGCCGGTTATATGCGCGGAAAGAACGAGGAAGTTCTGGGACAGGCTATCAAAGATCTGGGCGTGAGAGATCAGGTGGTCATCTCTACCAAGATCTATGTGCGTGGTCAGGAACGAGACATGTCCCCTGAGAAAGCGAAAGAGACGTATCTGCGGGTTGCCGATGAGAGCCTCAAGCGACTTCAGATGGAGCATGTGGATATCCTCTATTCCCACAATGTTGATACTCTGGAGTGGCTGAACAATCCTGGCGTTATCGAGGCTTTGAAACAGTTGAAGAAAGAGGGAAAAGCCCGCTTTATCGGTTTCACTACCCACGCCAACATGACAACCTGCATCAATGACGCCATCCGGTCTGGGCATTTTGATGTCATCGAGACGGCCTATAATTACGCCCTGAGTGATGACACGGAGTTGAAATCAACCCTGAAAAAGGCTGCGGCAGCGGGTATCGGACTGGTCGCTATGAAGACGCAGTGCAGTCAGTACTGGTACAAAGACCGGTTGGATGAAGCCCTTCAACGTTTTTATGAGGGGAGCATTCTCCATACTGCCGTACTGAAATGGGCGCTGAAAAACGATTACATCACAACTGCCATCCCAGGTTACACAACATACCAGCAGATGGATGAAGATTTTTCTGTGGCGCACGGTCTGGATTACACCGATAAAGAGAAGGCATTTCTGGAAGATCGGAAAGTCAAGCTTTCTCTGGGTTACTGCCGACAGTGCCGTCAATGTCTGCCGTCATGCCCCCATGGCGTTGACGTGCCCACTCTGATGCGGACACATATGTACGCCGCCTGTTATGCCAATTTTTACCAGGCCAGGGATGCCATGCAAGAGATCGATCCGTCGCGGGGTATCTCTACGTGCATCTCATGCAATACCTGTCAGGCGCGGTGCGTCAACCGGATCGACATAGGCCGCCGGATTGATGAGCTGAAGGCGATACGCGTCTGATCGCTGCTATTTCGTCCTGTATCTAGGGTCAATGAGCCTCCTGGTCCATTATGGACAGGAGGCTTTTTTACTTTCAAAGCAAGGGGAAAAGGATATGTTGAATTTGGAGTCGATTGACGAATATGAGTAAGACAAGGATCGTTGCACGAAAGTGATCCAACCCTTGTTTCTAAGATGAGAATGGAAAACAGATCTGAAAACAGGCGCCGTTTTGGCGCGTGACTGTGAGTTCCCCTTCGAGTTGATCTTCGGCCAGAAGCGAGACCAGTTTGAGTCCCAGTGAATTGATGTTCTTCAAATCCAGATCAGCCGGCAATCCCTGGCCGTTGTCCTGGATGACCAGTTGTATTTTTTTGTCTTTCGTCTTATGCATGGCAATGCTGACTTCGCGTTGTCCTTCCCGGTCATCAGGGAATGCGTGCTTGAATGCGTTAATGATCAGGCCGCTGGAGAAGTCCGTGTGGTATTGCGCATTAAATCGGGCTACGGCCTCGATGAGCCGGGCCTGGCTTTGCGCTGTTTCGACGAGTCGTTTCCGCTCTTCGGACAGCGCCGCCCGGTATAGCATCAGAATCACAATAACCGCTACGGTTGCTGTCACAAGTGCCATGACCAAAAACAGGATGATACGTCTTTGACGGTCGTTTATACCGTCTCCAAATTGCGGAGACAGATTATTTGCGGCTATAGAGGAGGGCAGGCCCGCCTGTTCATACCGATTGCTCGGCATGGGGAGAGGAACAGGCAGGCCTGCGCGGGGATATTGGAGTGATTTCGAAGAACGCTAGTTGTGTGTGCAGCCGTGATTTCCGTTGGATTATCCGAAGAATTTCAGGCCGCCCCCCGACTGATGCGCCGCACTGTCCGCATCAGCTTGTCAAACTCTTTCGATTTATCAAAGAAATAGTCGGCCCCTGCCTTTGCGCATGTTGTCCGATACTGCTGGTACGGATAGTTAGTGAACATCATGACTACGGGTCGACGGTTTTGCTGTTGAATGCGTTTGAGTACCTCAATCCCGCTTGTTTTGGGCATCTGGATATCGAGAATAACCACATCGGGTAAATCATTTTCGATAAACTTAATGGCATCTTGGCCGTCTTGCGCCTGGCCGATGACAGAGATGCCGCCAATCTCTTGCAGACCGACCGAGAGCCGCTCACACATCAGTTTGGAATCGTCGGCGATCAAGATTTTGAGCGGCTGCATGAAAGACATCTCTTGTCTGATACCATAAGAATGTGATTGTTCTCTAACGCTTTGGTATCAAGATAGAGTATTCCTTCAATCGACGCAATCAGGATCGTTCTGATTCGGTTGTCAGGGATCGTCTGAAGATGATGTCAGGTTTTGTCCTACAATTTCAGGTGACGAGGTTGTTGCGGATGGCGTAGCGGGCAATTTCGGCGTTGTTTTTCAGACCGGTTTTTTCGACGATACGCATGCGGTAGGTGCTGACTGTTTTGGCGCTGAGAGAGAGGATGCCCGCGATGTCTGTCAGGGTTTTGCCCGATCCGATCAGGCAGAGCACCTGAAATTCCCTGTCTGACAAGGCTTCGTGGGGCATGCCGCCGGCATTAGCTTTGAATGTGTCGGCCAGGCGTTCGGCCAGAGTTGATGTGATGTATTTGCCGCCGCCGGCGATTTTCCGGATGGCATTGACCAGCTCGGTTGGGGCGCTCTCTTTTGTCAAATATCCAGCAGCGCCCAGTTTCAGGACGCGCAGGGCGTATTGCTCCTCCGGGTGCATGCTGAGGATCAGCACGGGCAGATCCGGTTTCATTGTTCGGATCTGCTGGAGGATATCGAGTCCGTTCTGATCGGGCAGCGAGATGTCGAGGACCATGAT
>CAZDVF010000140.1:0-7092 GCA_964508725.1 uncultured bacterium
GGCATGCTCACCATGGGACACATCCTGAACAACACGGTGCAGGATATCCTCATCCGCTGGAAGCGGATGGACGGAAGAGAAGCTCTCTGGATTCCCGGCACAGACCATGCAGGGATCGCCACGCAGAATAAAGTCGAGGCGGCTCTGAAAGAGGAGGGACTCACGCGGCACGATCTGGGGCGCGAGAAGCTGATTGAACGGGTGTGGGCGTGGAAGGAGACCTTCGGCGGCATCATCCTCAAGCAGTTGCACAAACTGGGAGCATCGTGCGATTGGGACCGCGAGCGTTTTACCATGGATGAGGGTCTTAGTCAGGCAGTGCGTGAGGTTTTCATCCGTCTCTACGAAAAAGGACTGATCTATCGCGGAAGGCGGCTGATCAATTGGTGTCCCCGCTGCCGCACGGCTTTGGCCGACGAAGAGGCGCCAAGCAAGGATGTGGACGGCAAATTCTGGCACATCGCCTATCCGGTCCAGGGAAGCAAAAAAGTCATCGTCGTTTCGACAACACGTCCCGAGACCATGCTGGGCGACACAGCTGTGGCCGTCCATCCCGAAGACAAGCGCTACTCCGACCTGATTGGCAAGACTGTCATGCTGCCCTTGATGAACCGTCCGATTCCGATCATCGCAGACGCGCACGCCGATCCTGAAAAGGGGAGCGGCGCAGTGAAGATTACACCGGCCCATGATTTTGACGATTTTGAAGTCGGCCTGCGGCATAATCTCGAACAGATTGTTGTCATCGATGAGACTGGCCGGATGAGCAAAGAGGCTGGCTCATACAAAGGGATGGACCGGTTTGAAGCGCGGAAGAAAATCCTACAAGATCTAGAGAATCTGGGACTCCTCAAGGGCGACGAGCCACGGCAGACGCCCATTCCCCACTGTTACCGCTGCAGCACAATCATTGAACCGACCCTGTCCGATCAGTGGTTTGTGAAGATGAAACCTTTGGCCGAGCCGGCCATCCGCGCGGTGCGCGAAGGCAAGATCCGGTTTCATCCCAAGCACTGGGAGGAAACTTATTTCTACTGGATGGAGAACATCCGGGACTGGTGCATCAGCCGTCAGATCTGGTGGGGGCACCGGATCCCGGTGTGGACTTGCGGCAACGGGCATGTGTTTGCCTCCCGCGAGGAGCCGCAGACCTGTCCCGAATGCGGTGACAGCCAGCTGCATCAGGATCCCGATGTGCTTGACACGTGGTTCTCCTCGTGGTTGTGGCCCTTCAGCACACTGGGCTGGCCTGAAGAGACCAAGAGTCTTGGCCGATTTTTCCCGACCAACACTCTGGTGACCGGGCCGGACATCATCTTTTTCTGGGTGGCCCGCATGATCATGGCTTCCCTGGAATTCCTGGGTGAAGCGCCATTTCGCGATGTCTATTTCAACGGGATGATTCGCGACCTCTCCGGCAAGACCATGTCCAAATCACTGGGCAATTCTCCGGATCCGCTGTGGCTCATCGAGGGCGCAGACGCTGAAACGGTCCATGCGTTTGCATCCAGGAATCCCATCTACAGGAGCGGCGTGCCGGCCTACGGCGCCGACGCCGTCCGCATGACCATGGTGACGTTGACGCCCCTGGGCGGCGATATCCATTTCGGGCATACGCTGGTGGAATTCGGGCAGAAGTTCTGCAACAAGCTGTGGAATGCGTCCCGTTTTGTCTTGATGAACGTGGGCGAGGATGACAGGCCGTCCCCATTTGCTGAAACCAGTTCCGACCGGTTCGATGGGGCTGACCGGTGGATTTTAAGCCGGCTCCAGAGCGTGATCGGCAAGACGCGCAGAGGTCTCAAGACGTTCCGTCTCAACGACGCGACCAAGGCGCTGCACAGTTTTGTGTGGGGCGAGTTCTGCGACTGGTATCTTGAGCTGGTCAAGCCCCGGCTTTACGACCAGGATAATCCCCAAGCCAGAGAAACGGCCCAGGCTGTTGTCCTGCATGTGCTTGACCAGATCCTCCGGTTGCTGCATCCCTTCATGCCATTCATCACCGAGGAAATCTGGCAAGTCCTCCCTCTATCTGGACGCGATGCTGATGACGCCACCATCATGCGCGCGGCCTATCCCAAATCCGTTACCGATCTGAAGGACGACGCAGCCGAAGGCGAGATGATTTTCGTGCAAAAAGTCATCGGCGCTGTGCGGAACATTCGGGGCGAGATGAACGTGCCACAAGACAGGCGCGCCAGACTTATCGTCCGCGGTCCAGACGACGCGCTCCGCGTTTTGGACATTCACCGGCTTGATCTCGAGCGGCTGGCATCCGTTGAGTCCCTTGAAATCGACTCCGCTATCAACAAACCGAAAGATGCGGCAACATCGATTGTGGATGACGTCGAACTTTTCATTCCCCTTGAGGGTCTCATCGATCTGGAGCAGGAACGCGAACGCATCCGCAAAGAGATTAAACGCATGGAGGCGTTTCTTTCGCAACTCAACCTGAAGCTCAACAATCACCAGTTTATGTCAAAAGCGCCGAAGGATGTGGTGGACAAGGAGCGGAAGAAGCAGTCCGATTCGCAAGAGAAATTGACGAAACTCAGAGCCAATTTAAAGATGCTGGGTGAGTAGATTGTCTTTTACGTCGAGAAGAGATTACTCCGCTTTATAGAGGATTGAGAAATATTGTCCCACTCACCTAGAGGGGAGGTTGGAATGAGATATACAATCCGATTGTTTTGCGTTCTGGTCCTGGTGGCTGCTGCATTCGGTCAGGATGTGGCCATCACGGTCTACAACCAGAATCGGGCGCTGGTGCGTGAGATCCGTGCGCTCAAGCTGGCGTCCGGCCGTTCCACTGTATCGTTCACCGATGTCGCAGCGCTCATCGATCCCACGTCCGTGCATTTCAAATCGCTGACTGCGCCGGAGAAAGTGCAGCTCCTCGAACAGAATTATGAGTACGATCTGGTCAGTGCGCAGAAAGTCCTCGAAAAATATGTGGATGAAACCGTCCGCCTGGTCATGGAAGGCGGCGAGGTCTTTGACGGCGTGCTGCTCAACGGATCCCAGTCCAACATTGTTCTCAAAGCGCAGGACGGCTCCATCAAGGTGATTCGTGGAGAAGGCGTGCGTCACTTCGAATTCCCCGAACTGCCAGAGGGACTGATCACCCGGCCGACCCTGGTCTGGGATCTTGAGAATGGCGGTCCATCCTCCCAGCAGATTGAAGTCAGCTATCTGACCGGGGGGATGAACTGGCACGCCGAGTACGTAGCCGTCAGCGACGCTGACGATGCGCATCTCGATTTGGGCGGATGGGTTTCCGTTGAGAATCGCTCCGGTACAGCGTTCAAGGACGCGAAACTCAAACTGGTGGCCGGAGACGTCAATCTGGTGCAGCCCGAGCGGGTGCTGCGGCGCAGCATCCAGAAACAGGATGTGCTTCTGGCTGCAGAACCAGAGCCCCGGTTCGAAGAGAAAGCGTTCTTCGAGTACCATCTCTACACCCTCGGGCGCAAGACCACCCTGAAAAACAACCAAACCAAACAGATTGCCCTGTTCCCGCCCACCCGGACCAAGACGGAAAAGATTTTTATGTTTGACGGCGCTTCCGATAAAAAGGTCCGCGTCCATCTGGAGTTCCAGAACAAAAAGAAGGACGGCCTCGGCCTGCCTCTGCCAAAAGGCAAAATCCGCGTCTACAAGACAGACGATGACGGCGCACAGGAATTCATCGGCGAAGACGAAATTGACCACACGCCCATGGATGAAACGGTTCGTATATTTCTGGGCAATGCTTTTGATTTGACCGGCGAACGCGTTCAGCAGTCCACCCGGCGGATCAGCGACCGCGCCCGCGAGGAAAGTTATGCCATCACCCTGCGCAACCATAAAGATGACAACGTGGATATCGTGGTGGTCGAACACTTCTGGGGCGACTGGACCGTGTCCGGCAATTCCCACGCCTTCACGAAAAAGGATGTGCGGACGCTCGAATTCCGCGTTCCCGTCACGGCCAAAGGGGAAGCGATTCTCACGTTCAAGGTGACACTGAAGTGGTAGGCGGTTCCTTGCGACAAGGTGTGCAGAACGGCCTCCCGTTGGACTCACATTCACTGATTCGCTGACGCGCCGAGATGGATTCCCCGGGTTCCAACACCATCGTCCTCGCGACACCTGTCCAATACCTCAAGGGTATCGGCCCCAGACGGGCGCAGTTTTTAGCCCGCGTGGGTGTTGAAACCGTTGAAGACCTTTTGGGATATTTCCCCCGGCGCTATCTCGACCGCAGTCACGTGACAAAGATCCGCCAGATTCAAACCGGGCAGGATGTCACTGTGGTCGGTCAGATCCTCTCATTCGACATCGTTCGAGGCAGGGCTCCGCGCTTTGTCGTGCTGGTGGGTGACGGCACGGGGATTGTTCAGTGCATCTGGTTTCGCGCCACAGGCTGGATCGCCAAGGCTTTCGAGATCGGCGAGACCGTGGCGTTCAGCGGCAGGGTGACAACCTACCGCGGCCCCCAGCTGGTGCATCCGGAATTCGACAAACTGTCCGACAAGGGAGATACCGATCCCCTGCACACAGGGGGTGTGATCCCCCTCTATCCATCCACCGAGTTCCTGGTTCGGTGCGGTCTGGACAGCCGGGGTTTTAGGCGGATTATCCGGCAAGCTCTGACCAGCTTGTCTGAAACGATTCCTGAAACACTCAACGCAGATATCCTCAAGCGACTGAATCTATCTCCCATCGAGCAGGCGATGGCCGACATGCACTTCCCCGCGACGATTTCAGCTCTGACCAGGGCCCAACGCCGGTTTAAATTTGAAGAGCTCTTTTTTATCCAGCTTTTTCTGGCACAGCAACGAAAACGCCGAACATTGACAGTGCGGGGCATCGCGTTTCATCAGGTGGGCGAACAAACGCGGAAACTGGTTGAGCGGCTTCCCTTTTCGCTGACCGCTGCGCAGAAACGCGTCCTGCGCGAGATTCGGTCCGACATGAAGCGCAAGCATCCGATGAACCGGTTACTTCAGGGCGATGTGGGTTCCGGAAAGACCGTGGTGGCTCTTGTGTCGATGCTGATTGCAGTTGAGAACGGATACCAAACGGCGCTCATGGCGCCCACCGAGATATTGGCCGAGCAGCATTTCTTGACGATCCACTCCTGGCTTGAGGATCTGGGAATTCGCGTGGCTTTGCTGAAAGGCGGGCAGCGCAGCGTCCAGCGCCGGGAGGTTCTGGGCGGCATCCAGTCCGGCGATGTGGATGTGGCCGTGGGCACCCATGCGCTGGTGCAAGAGGGCGTGGATTTCCGGCGTCTCGGTTTCGTGGTGATCGACGAGCAGCATCGTTTTGGTGTGATGCAGCGGGCCGCACTGCGCTACAAGGGCGTCCACCCCGATGTTTTGGTCATGACGGCTACGCCCATCCCGCGGACACTGGCTCTGACCCTGTACGGCGATCTGGATGTTTCCGTTCTCGACGAATTACCCGAAGGCCGCATTCCCGTCCGCACTGTCTGGCGGAACGATTCGAAGCGGCAGGCAGTTTATCATTTTATCCGAGATGAAGTCCGTTCCGGACGGCAGGCATACATCGTCTACCCGCTGGTGGAGGAATCGGAAAAGCTGGATCTGAAGGCAGCCACAGAAGGTTTTAAGATTCTGTCCGAACAGATCTTTCCCGACTGCCGTCTCGCCCTGCTACACGGCCGCATGAAGGGTGAAGAAAAAGAGAAAGTGATGCGGGCCTTCAAATCCGGAGACGTGGATGTGTTGGTCTCCACCACGGTGGTCGAAGTGGGTGTGGATGTAACCAACGCGACAATCATGATGATCGAGCACGCTGAGCGGTTCGGCCTGACCCAGCTTCACCAACTCCGTGGACGGGTGGGACGCGGATCGGATCAGGCAACCTGCATTCTGATGACAGAAGGCCACTTTACAGACGAAGCAAGAAAACGAATCGAAACCATGACGTCGACAACCGACGGATTCTGCATTGCCGAGGTCGATCTGGAAATGCGCGGACCGGGTGAATTTTTCGGCACCCGCCAGCACGGGGAACTGAATTTAAGAGTCGCGAATCTGGCCACCGACGGTCAGATCCTCCAGACCGCGCGGGATGAAGCCTTCCGTCTGGTCGAAATGGATCCCAAATTGGAACAACCGGAAAATGCGGCGATTCATCGGGCTTATACCAACCATCTCGACCACCACATGGGACTTCTTGAGGTGGGATGAAGCCGACGCACTTTAAAAACGATCTGAACAAGTTGTGATTATTTAAAATTCGATATCATAAATTCACTGACGAATGTGTGAAAGGAGATCGCAATGCCTGAGGAGAAATCCAACCAGAAGTATACCGCTCTTTTTTTTCAACTGGTGTTGACCTTTCAATCAGCTGCCTGGCAACAGATGGGTAAAGTGAAGAATCCCATCACGGACAAGATCGAAAAGAATCTGGACCAGGCGCGCTTTTCCATCGATATGCTTGAGATGCTCCAGGCCAAGACAAAGGGGACTCTTTCGAAAGAGGAAGAAAACTTTCTCAAACGAGCCGTCAGCGAACTGCAACTTAACTATGTCGCTGAAGCGGACAAAGCGCAGAAAGAGGGAGAGAAGGATTCCTCAAAAGATGACAAACCAGATTCCGAAGACGAGAAGAAGGATGGGAAAGAGGGCGGCGACGCCCCGGACAAGGCGCCACAAGATCCAGCAGCGGATGCTGAGTCTAAACCGGACGAAAAAGCATGACGATGTCAAGAGAAGGTTGCCACTCGGTCCTGTGACCGCAAGCGTCCATTTGCGTGGAATCGACCTGATGGACAATGTCCTTGATTTCATCGATATTTCGACGTACTTTAAGTTTTATTTTAGTGTTTCAGGTGACAACCTGTCATTCGATTATTTTGGTTTTATAAAGCGCGCCTGTGAACTTGAACCGGTTTTGTTCAGTTCGGGATCGTGTCAAGATGTCCATTCTTTTGGGAACCTACGGCATAGCCGAGGAGGAGTGTTTGTATGCGGGTTGACAACCGGAATTTAACACGCTGGATCGGCGGTCTGGTTTTTCTTGTATCGCTGGTGGTTTATTTGCGGACAGTAGCGCCGACGACCTCGTTTTGGGATT
>CAZDVF010000141.1:0-7028 GCA_964508725.1 uncultured bacterium
AGACGGGCGCGTGCTGGCGTGGGCCAATGTGTTCATCCGCGAAACCATGGAAGGCGCCATGACAGACGCGGAGGGACGATTCGCGTTCACGAGCCGGGCCGATGGTCCGGTCACACTGGCATGCACATACGTGGGATTCCGCACATTTGAGCAAACGGTCCGGATCGTACCGGGTGACACGGTGATCCTCTCCATCGCACTGCAGGAGGATCAAGTCCGTCTGGACCCGGTCTCTGTGACAGCCAGCGCGTTCACAGCGGCCGAAGGCGAAGGTGTGACCCTCACGGCCATCGATGTGGTCCGAACGCCCGGCGCGGCGGCTGATCTGTTCTGGGCGGTGAAGAGTTTTCCCGGCGTGCAACAGGTGGAGGAAGGGGCCGGCCTGTTTGTGCGCGGCGGCGATGTCACCGAGACAGTGGTGATGCTCGACGGCGCAGTGCTCCGGCATCCCTACAAGTACGAGTCGCCTACAGGCGGATTTTTCGGCACGTTCAGTCCCTTTCTGCTCAAGGGTACGTTTTTTTCGAGCGGCGGATACTCGGCCCGGTACGGCAATGCCCTGTCGGGCGCGCTGGTGATGGAGAGCCGCGACCTGCCGCAACAGCGCCAGATCAGTCTCGGCGCAGGGTTGGCAGCCGAGTCGATTTCGCTCTCCCTTCCTGTTATACGCGACCGGCTCGGCGTCTCGATGTCGGGCAATCGGAGCAACACCGAAACCATGTTTCGGCTCAACGGCACGCGAAAGCACTTTTCCGAATTCCCGTTTTCCAGCGATCTGAATGTGAACGCCGTGTGGAAGATATCCGATAATGTGTCGGTGAAGGGATTCCTGTTTCGCGAGGACGACAGGGTGGGCGTCGAAGTCGTCGATCCGGATTACGCGACGCAGTTTTACGGCGATGCGGCCAACCGGCTGGCCAATGTGCAGCTCCGGGCCCTGACGCGGGGAGACGTTCTGATTCGCGCCAACGCGGCGGTGAGCACGTACCGCCGCAACCTGCGCATGGGGGTGATGGATCTGGAGACCACCGACGGGCTGGAGCAAATCCGCATTACCGGAGAGGGGACGCTTCTCTCAATGTTCACGGTGCGGTCGGGTCTGGCGTGGTACCGGAATGAGATGGGTGTGACAGGCACCGTCCCGGAAACCGCTGTGAATGCTGATCCAGACGCACCGTTCCATTCTGTCAGCACGAACCATGTCTCGGACCGGTTCGTTCAGTTTGCAGAAGTTGAATCCGAGCTGCCCCTGGGCGTCCGCGTCACCTCGGGACTGCGGGGCGTGGCCGAATCGACCACCGGGTCGTACGCTGTTGATCCGCGCCTGTCGTTTCAGATTCCCCTGAGCGCCACCACCAGCCTGACAGCGGCCTGGGGCTGGTTCCGCCAGTTTCCGGAGCCGCGACATTTCGATCCTTACGTTGGCAATCCCGACCTGCAGGCTATGCGGGCGCATCACGCGATCGTGGGGTTCGTCCACCAAAAGGACGAGCGGATGTTCCGCCTCGAAACGTACTGGAAGCGGTATGACAACCTGCTCCTAGAAAACGCATCCCGACAAATCACCAACGGGGGATTCGGCAGCGCACGGGGTATTGACTGTTTTGTGAAGAATCGGAGTGGTCCTGTTTCAGGATGGATGTCTGCCAGCTGGCTGCGCGCCCGCCGCAAATGGATGGATCTGCCTGTGGAGGCGCCGCCCTATTTCGACATCACGTGGAACATGACAGCTGTGGCAAGTTTGGACCTGCCACACAATCTCATGCTGGGCGCCAGCTTCCGCTACGCCACGGGCAAGCCGTATTCGTCCGGTCCGGACCGATGGCACGATGCGCGCGTTCCCGACTACCAGAAGCTGGATCTCACGCTGTCCTGGATCACCAGTTTTTTCTCGTCCGACCAGACCGTGCTGTACCTGGCTGTCTCGAACCTGCCGGGGCGGATCAACGTGTTTGATTACCGTTATTCGGCGGATTGGCAGCGGCGCGATCCGGTGGAGAGCAGTTTCGGCCGGTCGGTCTATTTCGGGATGTCTGTGACGGTAGCGGGCGACGGGTGATAGGCAAGAGGCAAGAAGTAATGAAGGAGAAGCAAGTGATTACGGTCCAAAGTCTGCGCAAACAGTACGGATCGGTTGCGGCGGTCGACGGCATGTCGTTCCGCGTCAAGGCGGGAGAGATTTTCGGAATGGTGGGACCCAACGGCGCCGGCAAGACGACGGCGATCGAGTGCATCGAGGGCCTGCGGACACCCGATAGCGGAGATGTCCGCGTATTGGGGATGGATCCCCATCGGAACCGGCAGGCGCTCCACCGGCGCATCGGCGTACAGTTGCAGGAGTCGTCCCTACCATCGCGGATTAAAGTCCGCGAAGCACTGGATCTGTTTGCGTCGTTCTATCCCAAAGCTTTGGATCGGCGAGAGATGGAGGCGCGCCTGGGTTTGGGTGCCAGCCGGGACGTGGCATACACCAAATTGTCAGGGGGGCAGAAGCAGCGCCTGTTTATCGGACTCGCTTTGATTCACAATCCTGAACTGGTGTTTCTCGACGAGCTGACCACGGGGCTCGATCCACAGGCCAGGCGAGCGATGTGGAACCTGGTCCAGCGCATTCGTGACCAGGGGAAGACGGTCTTTTTGTCCACCCATTTCATGGAAGAGGCCGAGACGCTGTGCGAACGGGTGGCCATCGTGGACTGCGGTCAGATCGTGGCTCTGAACACGCCGGACAAACTGATCCGAGACCTCGGTGCAGACAGTCGGATCACCGTCGCCGTAGACTCGCTGCCCGCCGAAGTGAACGAGGAAGTGACCTTGCTTGCCGGTGTGACGCGCATGGAGTGTTCCGAAAACCGTCTGATTGTGTTTGGGAAAGGCGGGTCTCTTGTGGCCGATGTGGTGCGCGCGCTCACAGAGAAAGGCGTCGGGATTCGGGACCTCCGAATCGAGCAGCCGAATCTCGAAGACGTGTTTTTAGCCCTGACCGGACGGACCATGCGAGATTGAAGGAGGACCTGTGATGCGCGGAGTCGCACGCTTTTTCGTCGTCGAATTGAAGCTCTATTTTCGCGAGCCGCAGGCCACGTTTTTCACACTGGCCTTCCCCCTGATGATGCTGTTCATTTTCGGCGGCGTCTACGGCAACGAGTCCACGCCGTTTTTCGGGGGTTTTGGATCGGTGGACATGTCTGTGCCCGCGTACACGGCGCTGGTCATCGCTACCACCGGACTGATGGGGCTGACTGTGGCCATGACGTCGTACCGCGAGACCGGCGTCTTGCGCCGACTCCAGGCCACGCCGCTGGCGCCAGCAGGCATCCTGGCCGCGGAAGTCTTTGTTTATTTTGTGATGACCGCGTTGGGCGTGATCATTTTGGTCGGGGCTGCCCAGTTGATTTTCGGCCTTCGGTTTTCGGGACGGGTGTTGAGCATGGTCGGGGCGTTCATCCTGTGCAGCTTGAGTTTTTTCAGCCTGGGATTTGTTCTGGCCGGACTGCTTCCTTCGGTGCGCAGCGCGCACGCGGTGTCGATGGCGCTGTTTTTCCCGATGATTTTTCTGTCGGGCGCCACCATTCCGCGGGAAATATTGCCTGAAGCGGTCCAGAGGTACAGTCAGATCTTGCCCCTGACCCACGTGGTGAACTTGCTGCGCGCTCTGTGGATCGGCACACCCTGGCGGAATTGCCTGAAAGAGACGATCGTGCTGGCCGGCATGCTGGCTGTTGGTGTGGCGGTTTCGTCCCGAACGTTTCGGTGGAGGTGAAGGGAAGGCAAGAGGCGAGAGGCGATGATGGAGTAAGGTGGTCTCCACCTGGAAAGTGGAGACCACCTTGCCCGGTCAAATCAGAGGAGGATGGAATGTTTAACGTCAAACGATGGATCGCATGGGGACTTTTGATTTCGGCGGGATTTGCTTCGGGGCAAGAGGCGGCGCTGAATGATTCCCTCATCTTGCAGGGAAAGGCCATGATCCAGTCGGCTGTCAACACCTGGAATCTTGAACAGATGATGGCGGCGCGCGCTCACTTCGAGCGGCTTTTGGGGCGGTTCGACGAACCGTGGCTTGTCCGCTACTACGTGGCTCTGGTTGATTTTCGCATCTATCTGTTCCATTTCTCGCAGGAGAACAAAGACGAGGCCAGGCGCTATGTGGATGACGGAATCGCCCAACTGGAGGCGGTCATCGAGTCGAAACCGGATTTTGAGGAAGGGTACGCGCTGTTTTCCTCTCTTTTGGGAAACAAGATCGCGCTGAATCCCATGCTGGGGATGACACTGGGCATGCGGTCTGGCGGCATGATGGGAAAGGCGTCTAGTTTGGCGCCGGAGAATCCCCGTGTCGCTCTCATTGCCGGCGAGTCGGCCTATTACACGCCCAAGTTGTTTGGCGGCGGCAGAGACAAGGCGCTGGAGCACATCCGAAAAGCCATTGGTCTGTTTGAGACGTTTCGGCCGGAGCGGCCGGTTGATCCCGACTGGGGCTACGACGAGGCGTACGCCTATCTGGGGATGATCCAGATGGATGAGGGCCAGTTCGACGCGGCACAAGCCAGTTTTGAGAAGGGGATGGAGATCAATCCGGACAACGGCTGGATCCGGAACGATTTGATGGGGCAGCTTGCAGAGAAACGGGGAGAGTGAGTCGCTTGTGTGGAAGGGTATGAGGAGGTGAAACAAAGCAGTTGTTCTTTTCTTTAAGAAAAGAACCAAAAGAATCGGCCTTTTTGAATGCCTGTGGTTTGTTTATATTCCATCGGATGATGAAAGCCTCAAATCCACCCAACCGAAAAGCCCTTCGCCCGTCCCGAAGTATCGGGACGGATGCCCACCCCTTCGGTATTCGTTCGGCATCTTGAGAGAGCGCGGCTGTCACAAAGGCCATTTTAAACGATACCTAGGGTTCATTTAACCGGAGATCCATCCCATGATTGTGATCAAAAACACGATGATCCGCGGCGTGCGTTTGTCCATCATCGCGTTCTTGTGTCTATCCGTAGGTTTCGGATGGGCGCAGCAGGCGACGGTGATCCGGAACGTCCGCCTCTTTGACGGCGAGCAGGTGATCGAACAGACATCGGTCCGCTTTGCCGGCGACCGGATCGATATGGTCGGTTTTGACCTTGACATCCCCCCCGGCGCAGTCGTGATTGACGGAAGGGGCAAGACGCTTCTTCCCGGCCTGATCGACGCGCACGTCCATATCTGGGACGAAGCTCAGCTCCGACGAAGCCTCATTTTTGGCGTCACCACTGTGGTTGACATGTTCATGGAAGACGGGCTCATGCGGCGCATCAAGACGAATCAGTCCACATCACCGGATGGGGAGATGGCGACCTTGATTTCTGCCGGAACGCTGGTTACAGCGCCGTCCGGTCACGGCACCCAGTTCGGTGTGGAGATTCCCACCATCGCCTCTCCCGATGAGGCCCAGGCGTTTGTAGACGAGCGAATCGCAGAAGGATCCGACTTCATCAAGATTATTTTTGACAGCGGCGCAGCACTGGGCGGCCACATTCCGACGATCAGCCCACAAATCCTCGAAGCTGTCATTCGGTCAGCGCATAACAGGGGCAAGCTGGCCGTGGTGCACGTTTTGACCCTGTCCGGCGCCAAAACAGCGCTCGCGTCCGGCGCCGACGGGCTGGCTCATCTCTACTGTGACGATGCCTATGATCCCAATTTTGGTGTGCTGGCAGCTGAATGCGGCGCGTTTGTCATTCCAACGCTCAGTGTGCTTGAGAGTGTGTGCGGAGTATCCGGCGCGTCGGAGCTGATGGAAGATGTCCATCTGTCCGATTATCTCAATCAGATTGAACGAATCATGCTTCGGCAGACATTCCCGCGCCACGCGGCTGAAACCGGATTCTCCGCCGCTCAGAAGGGGATCCGCCAGCTCCACGATTATGCTGTACCGATTCTGGCAGGGACCGACGCGCCCAATCCAGGCACAACCTACGGGATTAGCCTGCACCGCGAACTCGTCCTTCTCGTCGATGCCGGTCTCAGTCCCACGGAAGCGCTTCGGGCCGCCACATCCCTTCCCGCTGAAAAGTTCGGGATCACCGGCCGCGGATATGTCCGGCCAGGTTGTTTCGCTGATCTGATGTTGGTGGAAGGCGATCCGATAGCCGACATCCGCGTGACGCGGGCCATTGTAAAAGTGTGGAAGAACGGCGCTCCGGTCAATCGCGATGCGGCGCGCAAGATGGTTCGGGCCGAGCAGGAGACAGCTGAACGATCCAAATCTGCGCCGCCGCCCGAAGGTCTGGCGTCGGGACTCATCAGCAACTTTGAGTCCGATTCCATGACCACATGTTTCGGCACGGGATGGAGCGTCTCCACCGACGCGATCATGGGCGGCAAGTCCACGGCAGAGATACGGCGTGTTGCGGGTGGAGCGCGGGGCAGCGCAGGCGCCATGCGCATTACTGGAATGGTAGCCGGAGGAGGAGTCGCGTCCTGGGCAGGCGCGTTTTTCACGCCCGGGAAGACCTATATGGCCCCGGCGGATCTGTCATTCAAAACTGCAATTTCGTTTTGGGCCAGGGGAGACGGAAGGACCTATGCCGTGATGGTGTTCACGCAGAGCATGGGCATGATGCCGGCGACGCAGGTGTTTTCCGCTGGCTCTGATTGGGCCCGACATGTTTTCCCCTATGAGAAATTCAGTACGGACGGCAGTGATGTAACCGGCATTTTCGTCGGCGGATTGCCCGAGAAGGGAGACTTCCGACTTGAGATCGACGACGTCCGACTGGAATAGGCCCGGGCAGGCGACAGAGATGTGTCCGCAGTGCGCCGGTCCTGTTTTTCCTGAAAATATCTTGCATTTTGGCAGGGACATGTCTATTTTAAATCATTGAACTTTGGCAAGTTTCTCTGATAGGATAGACTGAAGTGTCATGCTTCTCCCGCTGACCCGGGAGAAGCATCCGGGGGGAGGAAAAACAAGATCCTTGCCTACGCTCAGGATGACAAATTCTCTGTGATTTGCCAAAGTTCAGTTAAATCAATTTCATATGTCGGGC
>CAZDVF010000142.1:0-7000 GCA_964508725.1 uncultured bacterium
GAGGATAATAAATCCAATAGCCGAAAAAGCCAGTAAAGCCGTCCGGCTGGTCATATAATTCATTGATGAACCATAACGTGGATTGAAATGAATATCCCCCAGAGGCTGAAGCCGGAAAGACCACTTTTCTGCATAACCTGGCTCCATATATTTTTGCTCAAAAGCTTCAAATTGGGTCTCCAAAACTTGGGGATTCACATTTTCAGGTAATTGGATAAATGTTTGGCTCAAATTGTTGATGAGACCCCAGTTTTTCAGTGCATCGTTTCTAGATGTATCCATCGCCTGCCATGAAATCAACAGATCAAACGGGAAGCTTGTTTTTAAAGGAGGATCAGCGACCACACCGGTAACATGCAGTTCCGTTTCGTTATCCAGACGCAAAACATTCCCCACAACATCAGTATTGGAAAAATATTTGTCCGCCAGTCGTTCGGTGAGAATCACGCCGCTGGGATCATCCCATGCTGTTTCTACATCACCAAGGATCCACTCCATGTCAAATATCCCGAAAAACTGTGGTTCGACATAAAGTGCTATCATTTCTTTGAAACGATTCGATCCCACGGTGATAAGCGCATCCCTATCCACAAAAATCTGTGTGGTTTGTTTCAAATCAGGAAAGTCATTCCGCAACGCTTCTGCGGTTGGGAAAGGCGTGCCCCCGTTGTATTCAGTTCCCTCGGGACGATGCATATGCGTCACAACACGATAGGTCTGGTCCTTGTTCGAAAAATGCGAATCAAATCCCGTTTCATATTCGACAAACAGGAAAATCAGGATGCAAACTGCAACACCAATAGCAAGTCCAACAATGTTGATTAATGCGAATACTTTTTGCTTCCGCATGTTCCGGAACGCAATCTTAAAATAATTGCTCATCATGGCGCCGCTCCAATATCCTCTATTTCGAACAACCTGTGGAATCGATTGAAATACCTGCCCCCAGTACCACAACCCGGCGGATCTCTGGCCGTTCGACAGGACATGTTCCTCAAACGCTTCTTCAAAATCGCCTGCTACGGCATCGCGGTCGGACCTCCGCAGCAGCAATCGGAGCAGCCGCTTCGCCAGCTTCGGGGGATGTGATTTCAGATCATCTGTCATGATTTACCCCTTGTCGCCGAGGGGATGTTTACCTCTTGCCTCTTGCCTCTCACCTACTCATACTTCAGACTCTCCACCGGATTCGCCCGTGCAGCTTTGAACGACTGCGCGCTGACCGTCAGAACAGCGATAAGAAAAGCAATCAATCCCGACAGGATGAGCAATTCAACATCAATGGAAATCCGGTAGGCGAAGGTCTGAAGCCACCGGTTCATGACAAAATAAGCCACCGGCCAGGCGATCACATTGGCGATCAAGACCCACTTGATGTATTCCTTGGAGACAAGGACAAGAAGACCCGAAATCGACGCGCCCATCACTTTTCGAATTCCGATCTCTTTGGTGCGTTGCTGGGTGCTGTACGAGATGAGCCCCAACAGTCCCAGACAGGCGATGAGGATCGCCATGGACGCAAACGTAGTGAAGATGCGATGCAGCACATCTTCCGAGCGATACAAATCATCATACGTCTGGTTCAGGAAGGTATACTCAAAAGGAAAATTGGGAGATAGCTCGTCCCACACCTGCCTGATGGCCTGAATACTCTGCGGCACGTTTTCACTGTGAATGCGGATGTTCACCGTTCCGTTCCAATCAGCATACCACAAGGCAGACGGTTGAATGGTCTGACGGAATGAATCATTATGAAAATCCTTCATCACACCAATGATGACCGGATCCTGCCCCAAATAATCTTTGACCACCTGCCCCACAGGATCTTTCAGTCCAAACGTTTTAACAAAGGTCTCATTGACGATCATAGCATTATGCTTGTCGCTGGCAATATCCCATGAAAAATCCCGGCCTTCAACCAGTTCAATGCCCATGGTGGAAATAAAATCCGGATCCACAGTCGTGGATCGGAAAAATGATTTGACGCCGTTCATTTCGAGCGTGGATCCGATATTCAACTCCTGCCCCAGCGACGTATTGGTTCGCGTCATCGAAAGGACATTGGGATTCTGCAGCAACCGGGTTTTAAACACATCGTATTTTTCATCGATTTGCTTGCTTTGCCTTGTATGAATGACGTTATACTGGTTAAATCCCAAAGGTTTGCTTCTTAAAAAATGAACTTGATTCGAAATGACCAATGTGGAAAAAATCAAAGCTGTTGAAATCATAAATTGCAGAACCACCAAAACAAACCGCAACCTATTTCGCTTTTTCCCCCGGTTCATCTCACCCTTCAGAATCTTGGAGGCACTGAATGAGGCCATGACCAGTGCCGGGTAAATGCCGGAGAGCAGGCCGATGGCAAAAATCGTCGTTGCAAAAAGAAGGATGAGTCCGGGTTGCTGAATCCAGTTTAAAGAAATGTGTTGCTGGATAATGGAATAGAATATCGGTTTTGCTAATTCCAGGAAGATCATCGAAAGGGGTGTGACAATCAGGGTCAGCAAGACGGACTCACAAAGGAATTGACGAATGAGGTCTCTTTTGGTTGATCCCACGACCTTGCGTATACCCACTTCCCTGGCGCGCGTCGTGGCCCTGGCCAGAGTGAGATTGATAAAGTTAATCAAGGCGATGACCAGAACAAAAAACCCGATGACCTGGATTAAATAGATGAATTGCCGCCGATTGTTGTTGAAGAACGGGGTCTCCGCCAGAGGCACCAATCCGATGGAGAGCGGTTCATCATCCGGCCACTGGGCCAAACAGGCCTGGTTCCACAATTCAGTCACTTTTTCTTCGAATGCGTCCCTGCCTTGCGGATTCACTTGTATATACGTTTCGTACCCCCAATTGCGCCAATCCTCCTCAACGGGAAGCCCGTTGGGTTGGATACGCTCGAGCGTGGCAAACGAGATCAATCCATTGAATTTGATGGTGGAATTGGTGGGCACATCCTCAACCACGGCCGTGACCGTCATGCCCATTTCGGGTAGATTGTGACGATCACCGATAAAGTGAATCTGTTCTCCGACCACATCCTCTTTTTCAAAGAGTTGCAGGGCGAGACTCCGCGTCAGAACCATGGAGTACGGATTCTGAAGCGCTGTAGACGGATCACCGTGTATGAGCTCGAAGCTGAACAGATTGAAGAAATTATCGTCAACATATAGGAAATCTTTGACCTTGCGTTTGTTGTTTCTCCCCGCGGTTTCGGTAATCAATACAGGCGACCGGCCGCCGCCGTATCCGAGGTCCACACGACAGATATTTTTCACATCAGGCAGATGCGCCAGAACAGCAGGCGCCAGTGCGGCGCTGGTGGAAAGCTCTTCTCCAATTTGAATTTCAAAAATATTCTTATGATTGTCGTGAAATCTGTTATAACTTAACTCATGCTTCGTGTAAATGGTAATAAAGAGAAAAACAGTCAGGCCCACAGCCAAACCGACCAGATTGATGAGAGTGTAAAATTTACTTTTTAGAAGATTGCGATAGGTGACTTTCAAATAATTTTTAAACATGGCATTTCTCCAATACATTCTGTTCAACATCACATTGGGAATCGATTGAGATACCTGCACCCAATACCAAAGCACGGCGGATTTCGATCCGTTTTCGCGGAGGTGCTCGTCGAACGCCTCTTCAAAATCTCCGGCCACGGCATCGTAGTCGGATCTCCGCAACATGAAGCGAAGCAGCCGCTTCGCCAGTTTCGGGGGATGTCGCTTCAGATCACCAGTCATGATTCACCCTCAGTAAATATGGATATGTTTTCTTCTTGCCCCTTGCCTCTTGCCCCTCACCCAGATTCACTTCGTTTCGAGTGACAATCCGTCCAGGCCCCGCCAGAGGGCTTCGTGTACCTGCTTGGCCTTTTCCAGCGCCTGTGCGCCATCTTTTGTCAGCCGGTAATACCGCCGGCTCATACCGCCCCGCTCGGGCCGGGAATCGCTCTGGAATGGCTCCAGATACCCTTTTCGGACGAGGCGGTCGAGCGGGACGTAAATCCCCCCGATGGAAATATTTTCACCCGTCACATCTTTCAAATACTTTCTGATGGGAATAGCGTACGCATCATTTCCCAAATGGATGATCGCCAGAAGGATCTGTTCTTCTTGCTTCGATAAAGTGGACACAATCAACCCCGCTAATTTATTCTTTATTTTAGAATTAATAATCTTTATGCGAAAAAAATGGACATCTTGATTTTAATGTCACATATTCTTTCTACGTCTTAGAATCAATAAGGTTTCGACTTAAAATAGTGGCTACAATCGTCTTGGCGTCAATAAATTCTCCGGTGACAACCCTGTGGTTAAGATCTGAGAAAGGGATGACCACCGGCTCCACAAATTCGGTGGAATCGAGCTGCGTCTGACCGGTACGCTCCAGATCGCTGCCCAGAAAGAGCGTAATCATGCCCGTGGAATACCCCACAGCGTGGGCGTAAGTGATAAGCTTCTCCAAGCGCTTGGGGCGGATGCCCAGTTCTTCCTCGCACTCGCGCAGGGCCGCAGCCTCAACTGTTTCCCCGTCGTCAATCAGGCCGGCGGGAATCTCCAGCAGCGCGCGGTCCATAGCCGGCCGGTACTGCCGAACAAGATGGACATTCCCTTCATCGTCGATGGGAAGGACGGCCACAGCGTCGCGCACGCGGACAATTTCGCGATCGCACAGGTTGCCGTCCGGCAGTCGGACATCAAGCCGCTCGAGCTGCATGTAGCGCCCGGTGAAAATCGTCTCGCGCAGGATGATCTTTTCACACAGTGTGTCGGAATGTGGCAAGAGAAATCCTCCTTTGGTTTTAAATCGGACAGTGCAGCGCCAGATCGAGGAGCTTCAAACAGATCACGTCTATCTCACATCTCCCCGTCTCATGGTGTCAGGCATGTCAGCCTCGAAATCGGTCACTGGACGCAAAGCGCATCCCCTATCTTCATCTTTGTCAAGCTGGACGTAAAATTGCCGGGGCGCCAGCTCTGGAAACTGTACGTCGGAACGAACCAGATAACGCCGAATGTCAAGGCAAAGATGGCATTTGGCGATGTATCCTTCCGGTCGCTCGACGTATCCGAACGTTTCAACCGCCCATAGGAAAAGGGCCTCCACACCGCCTTCCAGCAGGTGTGTGAGAACCGGCCGGTCTGTCAGATCCACACCCGCGCCGTACAACGTGTCGAGATCGCGCCCGTCGCCCAGCGACAACCCGGCGCACAGGCCGGCGATGTAATGACCATCGAGATCGATGTGCACATGGTGGGGGCTTTCCAGCTCACGGCGGCATGTCTCATTGGTATAGGCCGATGCCTGACGGCCCTGGTACAATGCGGAAAGCAGGACTGGCACCCGGCCATTTGGGATCAGTCCATACTCGGTGGCGAACGCCAGGGAAGCATTTTCTCTGCCGACAGCGTCGAGATAGTCTTCCAGCGGCAGAGGCTGGCTTAAAGGAAGGTCTTGAAACTGATTCAGGAAATAGGATGTATAGACGTGGAGGCCATTTGGGCCAAAAACCTGCCTGCCGATGCGGATGGCCCGAAGCACCCGCTCCGGCGGAACAAATTCCAGATGAAAGGGAGACACGCTGACCAGCACCGCCGGAATGCCGGCCTCCTGAAGCATTCGAAAAACCGTTTCGGTTCGGGAGTCATTGTGACACCAGAATGCATTGGTCTCCACGTATTCGAGGGGAAGCCGCAACGCAACAATCTGTCGAACAATCCAGGCAACCAGTTCGGGTTTGAGAAGCGGCTCTCCGCCCCCGATGTGCAGACCTGTCAGGTACCGGTTGTGTTTTTGAATTCCCTTGAGGATGGCTGTAGCATCCGTCTCTGTTATCCACTTCTGCCATTCCGGAGAACTGGCGTAGAGGCAGTGGCGGCACTGGTTGCTGCACTGGTACGAAACGATGAGACCGCCTGAAGAGAGGGGTGGGATGCACCACATATGACGATTTGGAAGAGCAGTCTTTGACATACTTAAAAAATAGAACGCTCACAGACCAAATGCAATAGGAAAAAGCCGCGAATGTGACTTCGCGGCTTCAGGAATAATGACTGTTGATACTATAGAGAAATGGAACGTCAGAGAGAGACTTTAATCGTTCCAGATAGCAAGATCGAATCAATCGTAACGTTGATATTATCATTACTCTCTACACTAAGCATCGCATTTAAGGCATTTTCGCTAAAGCTAAGCATACAGGCGTTGAGTTCATCCTTATCAGCATCGCTCAAGGTGCCAAACCAGTCGGCAAAAAGAAGCACATTATCAGGCGCGGCGGGAATAGTGACCTGACCTGTCCACGAAGCATCGCCGCACGTTAGGGTCAGAATCAATGTGACAGGACTGTTTCCATTGTTTGTTGCCGATCCGGAAACATTGACATTTCGGACATCTTCAATCCGGTCAATGTACTGGGTATACTCCTCGTCCGGCTGGATGGATTTTGTGACAACGACCGGTCCTGATCCAATCGCCCCGGTCATCACCTGGGGAGCAAAAAGCTGACTCTCGATGGTCACTTCTTTGGTCAGAGCCTGATCCAGAAGCTGTTCGCAACCGTTAAAAATGAGCAGTACGCCCATCAGCAGGCCACAAAAAACAACGAGGCGGGTAATGACTCCATTCTCATTTTTCATTGGTTGAACCTCCTGTTAAGATGACGGACACCTGTTCCCTTCCGTCTAATCTTCCATATCATGCAAAATTACATCATTCGTCGTTTTAGTCATGCAAATTGCTTGCCACCTGATTGAGATTTTTTAAGATGGCATATCCTTCTGTTTTTTCAGGTGATACTAAATCGAGAGTTAAACACGGATCATGCAAATACCGGCATTTTTTGCCTGTCTGTTGGGGTAAGCCTTTCCAGCATGTTGCGTACAAAAAAAGCCGGCGCACCCATGAGAGCACCGGCTCAATATAACGCTTTTCGTTCACAAGTAAACGATCCACCGCCAGAGGCGGTGGCTTTAAGACTCCCGGCGGAGCC
>CAZDVF010000143.1:0-6978 GCA_964508725.1 uncultured bacterium
TATCATGAAGAAAAATCACCATCTTTGCCCACATTCAAACAATAGAGTTGTCCACTCGTTTTTGCATGGGATTGTTCTTGTCTTCATGCTTCAGGTCATGTTCAAGTGCTCTGTCCCGAAAAGTACTACTGAAGATCCAAAAGTTTTATTTGAAAAGGGTAAAATCACATTGGCTTCGTCGGATAGCGCACTCGTAAAATGTTTCGAGTGGGCCAAAAAACAGGCTTTAGCGTATGTGTTTGAAGGCGATCCGGTGGGTGATTGGTATGAGGCCGCCCTGCCCGGAAGGGAGGCGTTTTGCATGCGTGATGTGTCGCATCAAAGCCTGGGCGCCAATGCATTGGGCTTAAGGCCGCACACGCTAAACATGCTGCGCAAGTTCGCAGAGAATATTTCCGACTCCAAGGATTGGTGCACTTACTGGGAAATTAATCGCACCAACCAACCGGTTCCAGTGGACTATCGTAACGATGAAGAATTCTGGTACAATTTGCCTGCCAATTTTGATGTGCTGGATTGCTGCTGGCGGCAGTATCTCTGGACCGGCGACAAGACCTACATTGAAGATCCTGTTTTCCTCAACTTTTATCGACGAACTGTTTATGATTATGTGGATCGATGGGATCTCGGTCTGGACAAAATCATGCAGCGAAAGATGCATATGAATCTGTCTGTGCCACTTGATCCGGATGACTATTATCGCATGTGTCGTGGCCTTCCCAGTTATGATGAAAGTGATTATCCTATTTTGGTGGGCGCCGATTTAGTGGCTGCTCTGTATCGGGGATTTCTATCCTATGCCAACATCCAGGATGTGATAGGGGGGGTCCAGGAACAAAGAAAATATACCCAAAAGGCTAAAACAGTCAAGGATTTTTTTAATGATATATGGTGGAACGATGAAGCGAAAGGTTTCTATTCCTTTTATTATGCCGATGGCCATTTCAAATCTGTGCCTGGCATGCGGTCGTTGCTCTATTTCGGGATTGCTGAAGCAGGAGAAAAATCTGATACGGTTTTGAAAAACCTAATCCAGAATCACTTGCAGACAAACATCGAATCGAGATCGCATTATCCGGAAATATTTTATCGATATGGCAAGAATGAGGCAGCTTACAAAGTGCTCTTCAATTTATCCGATGAAAAAACCAAACGGCGGGAGTATCCAGAAGTCTCTTTCGCAGTCATCGGCGCTATTGTCAACGGCATGATGGGCATCGAACCCAATGCGGTGGAGGATGTCGTCTCCACTTTGCCTCATCTGACCAAAGAGACACCATGGGTGGAAGTGGGCAATGTGCCTGTGTTAAACATTGAGATTGACGTACGACATTCAGGTTTGAATGAAACAATGTTAAGGAACAATGGGGCAGAAGACCTTGTTTGGGTCGCACAGTTCCCGGGGATAAGAGATTCTCTTTTTGTTGATGGAAAGGCGCAGGCAGCCCGGCAAGGTATGCAAAACGGGCATGCTGTGAGCAATGTTACCATTATCGTCGAACCAAACGGACACGGTACAGTTAAAATAAAATGATTTATTTCCTGTTCTTTTTTCATTTTAAAAAATAAAGGTGAATCATGGAACTCAATTTATTCGACATCCTCTTATTTCTTGTCTTCTTTATCGTGGTTATTGGTTTCAGTATGTTCAAAAGCCGGCGTGAAAAAACAGGAGAAGATTTTTTCCTTGCAAGCCGTGGTTTGCACTGGCCATTGATCGGTTTATCGCTCATAGCTGCAAACATTTCCACAGAGCATTTTGTCGGCATGTCCGGACAGGGGGCGGGCAGCGCCGGCATGGCTGTTGCCAGTTATGAATGGCTCGCGGCTATTTGTCTTGTTGTCGTGGCCATTTTTTTTCTGCCAAAATTTCTAAGCAGCGGCATTTTTACCATTCCTGAATATCTGGAGTATCGATACAACAGCACTGCCCGGGCCCTGATGGCAATTTATACCATGGTCATCTATGTGGGTGTCACCATTGCAGCCGTGATTTACTCAGGCGCTTTACCGCTGCACACTATTTTTAATATCAAAATGTCCAGTGCAGTTTGGCTGATAGGCGGCATTGCAGCCCTCTATACCATTTGGGGTGGTCTTAAAGCTGTGGCCTGGGCTGATTTATTTCAGGGCTCGGCATTGATTATCGGAGGGGCCATCACCACCTTTATTGGCTTTAAAGCCGTGGGTGGCGTTGATTCTTTTTTTACGGCCAATGCAGACAAACTGCACATGATTCTACCCAGAGACCATGCAGTGCTCCCCTGGACGGCTTTGGTCATCGGGCTTTGGATTCCCAATTTTTATTACTGGGGGCTCAATCAATACATCACCCAGAGAACGCTGGCCGCCAAAAACCTGAAGCAGGGACAACTGGGAGTGCTGTTTGCAGCTTCTCTGAAACTGATCATTCCATTTATCATTATTTTCCCGGGCATCATGGCCTATCAGCTCTATACCAAAGAGTTGACTTCCGGAACAATGACCACAGATGCCGCCTATCCGTTATTGATTCGCAATCTGATCACACCAGGCATACGAGGATTTATCTTCGCAGCGCTTTGCGGGGCTGTAGTCAGTTCTCTGGCATCCATGCTTAACTCGGCATCCACAATTTTCACCATGGATTTATACAAACGACACTGGAAAAAAAATGCCACAGGAACGGGCTTGATTACAGTTGGGCGGTTGATGACGTTATTGTTCGTAATCATCGGTTGTTTGATAGCTCCCAATTTGGATCATCCCAGCCTGAAAGGTATTTTTACCTACATCCAGGAATTTCAGGGATTCATTTCACCGGGCGTGCTCGCGGCATTTCTTTTCGGTTTGTTCATTAATAAGACACCCGAGAAAGCCGGTGTCTGGGCTTTGATTTTGAATCCCGTCATTTATGGTATCCTGCTGGTCTTCTTCGGCAATCTCCCTGCGTTTGAAGGTATTGCCCTTGCGAAAATAGCCTTTTTAAACCGCATGGCCATTACGTTTGTTATTATCATTCTTGTCATGGCCGTGTTCACGATTGTGAAACCATTGGCAGAGCCTAAAGTACTGCCTGTTCGCAAAGACGTGGATTTAAAATCCGTTCCGCTTATCAAATGGCTGGGAGGCCTTGTTATTCTGATCACTATTGTTTTGTACATTATCTTCTGGTAGTTTGATCAATGGCCGGAGAAAGGAAACATCTGTCTTGGAGTAGATGAAATGATGAACATTCAACAAAAGGATCGATACAAATCACTTTTGTATAAACATAAAAGTCTGTTCCCTGAACCGAATATTCATTTCTTCAGCTCACCGGGCCGGACAGAGATCGGGGGCAATCACACGGATCACAATCACGGCCGGGTTTTATGTGCCGCTGTCAATCTCGATTCCATTGCCGCCGCTGCCAGGACCGATGAACAATGGGTGACCATTTATTCCGAATCGTTTGAAAATCCTTTTAATGTTTCCTTGCATGACTTGTCCATCCATTCCGAAGAAATCGGGACCACAGAGGCGTTGATTCGGGGGATTGCTGCCAGATTCAATGAACTCGGGTATGAGATTGGCGGATTCAATGCCTGCATCAACAGTGATGTCATGATCGGGTCTGGTTTAAGTTCATCCGCTTCGATCGAAGTGCTCATCGGAATGATCTTTAATACATTATACAATGATAACTGTGTGAGTTCAGAACAGTTGGCAAAAATCGGTCAATATGCAGAGAATGTTTATTTTGGCAAACCCTGCGGGCTGATGGATCAATTGGCGTGCGCAACAGGCGGCATTATAGCCATCGATTTTAAACACCCCGAGAATCCCCGGATCGAATCTGTCGATTTCGATTTCAATACATCGAATTATCAGGTCTTGATCGTTGATACCGGAGGGAACCATGCGGACCTGACAGAGGATTATGCGGCCATTCCCAATGAGATGAAAAATATTGCCAAGGTTTTTGAAAAATCCGTGTGCCGGGAAGTTACTTTTGAACAAATCATGCAAAATCTTCAAACCCTTCGCATGGCTGCGGGAGACAGGGCTGTTCTGCGGGCAATCCATTTTTATCATGAAAACGAACGGGTGATTGAACAAGTCAAAGCTTTGAAAGATAACGATATAGAAACTTTCCTGCATTTGGTCAATGCGTCCGGTCTCTCCTCCTTTCACTGTCTGCAAAATGGATACAGCTTGAAGAATCCGCAACAGCAGGGCATTACTCTGACACTCGCATTGACCCGGCAGTTTTTAAAGGGTCTTGGAACAGGCGCCTGCAGGGTTCACGGGGGAGGATTTGCCGGCACGATTCAAGTTTTTATGCCCAACGATAGTATTGCCGATTATATCAACTGGATACGGCCTGCGGTGGGTGAGGGCAGTGTCAGCATATTGAACATCAGGAATTCCGGGGTCCGTCATTTAGGCGGTGAAGACATCCTGAAATAATAGAATCAGGAATTGATGATGATAACACCGATCTTGTTCATTCCCAAGTGGCTCTGTCGTGTTTTGATCCTACTCATGCTTTTTCTTTTACCAGAATGGAGCAGAGGTCAGATACCGATGCGTGTTGCTGGATTTGAAATCAGAGTGGAGGGAGATTTCAATGGTTTTGATTTCAATTGGAAAGTCCAGAAAATCGAAGAAAATCTTGAAATTCTCATCATCACACTCACATCGAAAAGCCCCACGGAGCCATCGCCTTTTTCCTTGAAATGGTCGCATCCTTCTCACAATGTGGCCGGATTCTGGAGCACCGGTGCTGGCTTCAGCAAAACCGTACGGGCAGATTGGTCTCCTTCATCTGTGGAATCGATGTTTGCACGACATGCGCCGGTCATCGCCCTTTTTGGGCATGATGATCAGAATTGTCTGAATGTAGCGGTGTCGGATGCGTTGAATCGTGTCAAGTTGTCTTCCGGCCTACGAGAGGAAGACGGCCGCATTTATCATCAAATTGATTTCTTCGCTGAAAAACATCGTGCGGCGACTATGTATAAGGTCGAAATCCGGTTCGACAAACGTGCAATCAGATACGATGAAGCCTTGCAGCAACTCCCTGACTGGTGGGCATCTTTTCCGGGATATCAACCTGCACCCGTCCCTGAGATCGCCAAAATGCCCATGTATTCCACCTGGTACAGCTATCATCAGAAAGTATCCCCAAAGGAACTGCTCAAAGAAGCCGAAATCGCAAGAGACCTGGGATTCAAAGCCATGATTGTGGATGACGGCTGGCAGACGATGGACAGCACTCGCGGTTATGCGTTTTGCGGCGACTGGGAGCCGGAACGCATGCCGGACATGAAAGCATTTGTCCAAGCGCTGCACAAGATGAACATGAAAATCCTGTTATGGTATGCGGTGCCGTTCATGGGAGAAAATGCCAAGAATTTTGAGCGATTCAAAGGAAAATATTTGCGCTATTGGAAGGGACAAGGCGCGTATGTCATGGATCCCCGGTATCCGGAAGTCCGAGATTACATTATTGATATTTATAAGAAAGCCATGATGGAGTGGGACCTGGATGGCTTCAAGCTCGATTTTATCGCTCGTTTTGCTGCGGATGACGATACGGATCTCGAAGCCGTCGATGGACGCGATATTGCCTCTGTGAACGAAGCTGCAGATCAGTTAATGACAGATGTCCTAAAAGAACTGCAAAAAGTCAATCCTGAAGTAATGATTGAATTCCGTCAGCCTTATGTGGGCCCGCTTATGCGCAAATACGGCAATCTCTTCCGTGTCGGCGACTGCCCCAATGTTGGTGTGAGAAATCGCGTCGGTGCAGTTGACCTGCGTCTCCTAAGCGGTGAAACGGCTGTGCATTCCGACATGATCATGTGGCATTATAATGAATCGGTCGAGATTGCAGCGCTTCAGTTTCTCAATATTCTCTTTTCCGTGCCCCAGGTTTCTGTCCGCCTGGGAGATATTCCCAAAGATCATTTCAATATGGTGAAATATCTTACGGGATATTGGAATGACAATAAATCCATTCTAATGGATGGAGACTTTGTAGCGTGGAATCCTCTGGCCAATTATCCCATGATTTCAGGAGATACTGGCAATAAACGCATCATCGCATTGTATGCGGATATCTGGATTTCCCTAAGTAAAGCGGATGTGAGAGACGCTTTTGATCTGGTGAATGCCAAAACGTCCAGATACTTCATTCTCGATATCCAGGACGATCTGGGTATGTATCATTGTTCAATCCATGATTGTCAGGGACAAGCCCAAGAACATAAGAATGTTGATTTAAAACGAGGTGTCAGCAGAATAGAGGTTCCAGCTTCGGGTATCATTTCTTTTACCCGACAGAACAGATTATTTCAGAAGGACTGATGCCGGAACCCAGGTTCGAAAACCACCGCCACAGGTGTGCGATGTGATCGTCGATCCGTCAGTGGATGCCAGGCGACCGACCATGATGGATGTGCAGCTTCCCTCATCAAGCCAGGGTTGGGATTGAGCAAAAATCAGAGTTCCGATTTGCAGAAACAGCAGCGTCATAAGCAGGATGAGATTCCGTGCAGACTGTCGAACTGTTAAAAGGGGATCCTGGGCGGTTTCCTTTCAGTTAGTCTTTCAGGGATAATCTGACCAGAGATGTTACTTCTTGCTTTCGATCTGTTTCATGTGAATCATGTCCACCATGGCCTGGAAATCTTGAGACTGAAAGATCGTCCACGGGTGAGAGGGCAAGTCTTTCAAAAAGGGTTCCTGCCATTTATATTCTGGATGCGCCTTGAGAAACGGTTCAGCCAAAAACGGGATGTCGCACGAATGGCCGAATTTGGCCCAGAATTTCATCTGAGACGCCCATTCCGAGTCCGTCACTTTCGCGTCGATAGCTCCGCCAGGATAGTAAGGGGCCCAGCCCCATTCCGGCAAACCAAACGGATCGTATTCCACGTGGCCACATAAAGTACGGCTGCCGGGATTATATGCTTCCACGTACGTGTCGTAATGATCACCCAGCATCTGTTT
>CAZDVF010000144.1:0-6898 GCA_964508725.1 uncultured bacterium
TAACATCTCGGGAGGAACTGCATCATGTTACAGAAACTGAAAATTCGCACCAGGATGTTGGTGTTGATTCTGGGCATCAACTTGGTTGTCCTAATCAGTATCTTCATCATCTATTTTTCCAACACCAAGCAAATCGTTGTCAGGGAAACCCAGGAAAAGGCCATGGAGAAACTGTCAAGTGTCGTGATTAGCCTGGAAGGATATCTTGATTCAAAGACACAGATTGTCTGGACGTTTTGCAGGAATCCTGATATTGTGCGTTGGCTTGAAACAAATACTGTGCGTGACGTTGTTCGCGCCGACGATCCTTTATTCGATAGAAATACGTCATATTTGAACCAGCTTGTGGAAGATGACGGCTTTATCCGCTCGGTTTTTTTAGCCAGTGAAAAGACACAGAATTATTACGATAATCAGGCCAGGTTGTCACCGGTAGATTATATTGTGGAGACCCGTGAGTGGTACAGCAAGACGCGTGAACTTGGGCGCCCGACGTATGATGTGAGTGTCGATGTCCTCGACGGGACAGTCAATGCCAATTATCGAGAACCGATTTACACTGCTGACGGACAGTTTGTTGGTGTTGGCGGAATGGATATCGCGTTGGGCAGTTTCAGCGGGTACATGTCTGAACTCGATAATGTTTTCGAAACAGGATATGCCTTTCTTGTTGGGGAGGACGGCCTGATTCTTGTCCATCCCGATACATCCTTGGTCCTCAAGAAGAAGTTGAGTGATTTTCAGGATGAGCCCGGAGTCTATCGCAATGTTGCGACAGTTGCACAACGGATTGGAGATGGCGCGCAAGGCCTTGATGAAGTTATATTTGATGGGGAAGAGCGCATCCTCATGTACGCTCCGATGCAAGATCTCGGCTGGACGTTGGTTCTCAGTGTTGCGGCGAGTGAAATCAACGGCCCTCTCAAAACATTGGCAAGCATGTCTGTCATGATTGGACTGGTTGCTTTCTTGCTCCTCATCCTGGCCATTGTTTTTATCACAGGGTCCATTTCAAAACCGATAAACAGACTGGTTGGAATGCTCAAGGATATTGCACAAGGGGAGGGCGATTTAACCAAACGGGTGCAAATCGACTCGCAAGATGAACTTGGTGATCTTGCGCATTGGTTCAACCTGTTTGTGGATAAAATTCACAACATCATCACTCAGGTGCGGAAAAACACCGATGAAGTGGCCTCTGCAACCAGTAACATCAGCTCAACGACAAACCAGTTGGCTACTGCTGCGGAAGAACAAAGTGTCCAAACAAGTGAAGTTGCCACCAGTGTACGCCAGGTTGCTTCAGCCATCTCCACCAATTCACAGAATGCCAGGGAGACTTCACGAATCGCCGAGCAAGCGAGCCAGAAGGCAAATAATGGCAAGGATGTGATGCTCACAGCGCAGAAAGGAATGGAGGACATTGTTGTCTCGGCAGCCAAGACGCGCGAGATTATCAGTGGATTGTTCGAGCGCGTTGACCAGATTGGTGACATTGTCTGGGCCATTAACGATATTGCAAACCAAACGAAGGTTTTAGCCCTCAACGCAACGATTGAAGCAGCGGCTGCCGGAGACAGGGGCAGGGGATTCGCTGTTGTAGCAGACGAAGTTCGGCATCTGGTTCAGAAAACATCCCAGGCAACAGAAGAGATTTCTAAAACAATTAACGCCATTCAAGTTGAAGCGAAAGATGCTTCGCAAGCTATTGATGAGGTAAATGTTGTGGTTGAAAAAGGGAAGCAAGCGACAACAGAAACGGAAGCCGTGCTGAGCGAGATCGTTGAAACGGTCTCACAGGCCATGGCCATGGTTCAGCAAATCGCCTCTGTCTCGAATGAGCAGAGTACCGGCGCCGAGGAGATTTCCAAAAGCGTGGCAGCCATTAGTTCTGTCACACAGCAAACCTCGTCCGGAGCCGAACAGTTGGCAACGGCAGCAGAATGCTTAAATCGGCAAACTGAATCCTTGCACGGACTCCTCAGCCAGTTTATTATCGGAAATACAGCTGATGGGACGCAAAACGCTTGATGCAGATGAAGTATATCCGATATGGAATTATTGTTTCTCCGTTGCTTTGGTCAGATGAGTGACATTGCTTTTGTTGAAGAAGCCCTGAAAATCTCCATATCGGCGGATATACTCGTTAACCAACAGAGTGTGTTCCGACGGCACGGTAAACGTCTGCTTGAGGCCCTCATCAGGTGACCCGACAAGGTCGATGAGAAATTTCATGCCATCCCGTTTCAGTGCGTCAATGGTTTCTTCAATCTGCTCGATGACGAAAGCCATGTGATGGACACGCGTGCCGTAATTGTGAATGAATTTCTCCGTGGGCCCAGACGTTTCCTCACCCACATAAGGTGAAATGCCTGATGTGAAGACCATGGCGAAATCGTCATTGCTCAGTCGGGCTACGTTGGTGATGGAGTTGAAGAGCTTGACGTAAATGGCGAAGTCGAAGTGGTAATTGGTTAGCTCCAAAAACTCGATGATCGCAGCGTCCCTGTTTTCAGCATGCACACGGAGAGCTGTGTGATCGAGCCGTCCGATATTTCTGAGATATGATTTGTCCGACCGATTCGAATGCCAGTCAATGCGATGATCCTTCCGCAATGCGTATCGTCCTTTTCCTCCAATCCACTAAACGAAACCTAATGAAGAATTTGTCAGGGTCGAAGGCACAGTCTCAATATAGGCGAAGTGATCCTTTTCCACAATGGTGTCAGATGTAAACCGGACGCCACGAGATTTCTGAATCGCGACATATTTCTCCAAATCCGGCGTTTCAAAGACGAAAGTTTCGAGCCGTGTGTTTGGCAGGTGTTGTGATTTGGGATGTAGATTGCCCTGATGGAAGGGATTTTCTCCTAACAGCCGCGAGCGGATGAGGGAATCGGCAGAGTCGTTGACTTTCAAAACACAAGTCTGAAATCGTGCATTCTCAAACGCGTCATGGAGCGTCAGTCCTGATGTATTCATCAGTTCGTCACAGGTGGATTTTAACTGGTCCGGTTCCGTGTTGATGATCACACAGGCAAGCCCACCCACCAATCCTTCCAGTTCGCTCTGTTTTCTCTCTTCGATGATACAGGTCACCTCGCGATTCAGAAAGGCGTCACTGTTTTTATGTGAGAAGATGCGGGAGGGATCAGAGTGACAGGCGGGACATCGGCCGTCCCCTATCTCATCAAATGCATGCATACAATTTGAGCAGATGAAATCTGCCAGGGCTTATCCTTCAAATCGCAGAAGTGTTGTGGAGCAATTCGGCTCCATCATAAATCTACGGATTAACGGTCAGTTCCAAACCGACAGGACAGTGATCTGAACCCATGACATCATTTAAAATGAATGCGTCCTGTATCTGCGGCTTCAGATCCTCACTAACGAAGAAATAGTCGATGCGCCAGCCAACATTGCGTTCGCGGGCACGAGTCACGTAATGCCACCATGTATACTGATTTCCCTCCTGGTGAATCAGACGGAAAGTGTCTACGAATCCCTTGTCCAGCAGGGCGTCGATCCAGGCGCGTTCTTCGGGCAGAAATCCTGATACGGTTTCGTTTTCTTTAGCCCGCGCCAGGTCGATGGGTTTGTGAGCCGTGTTGACATCGCCGCAGATGACAAGGGGGCGTCCGTTTTGATGCAAGTCCTCAATATATTCCAGGAAATGGGTGTAAAAATCCATCTTGTATCGAAGCCGTTCCTGTGACGCCTTTCCATTGGGAAAGTAGACGTTCAGCAGCACAAAATCGCCGTAGTCCGCAACGATTGTCCGTCCCTCGCGATCGAAACGATCCGCGTTCAATGTTGTGTTGATTGACTGCGGTTCCATTTTGGTATAAAGTGCTACACCACTGTATCCCTTGCGCTCCGCCGAAGCGAAATGGGCATGGTATCCTTCCACACGCAACAGGTCTTCCGGCAGTTGTTCTTTATGTGCTTTGGTTTCCTGGATGCAGAGGACGTCAGGCGACTCCCTGGTGAACCAGTCAAGAAAACCTTTTTTGTGGACAGCCCGCAGACCATTCACGTTCCACGACAGCAACCGGATCGTCTTCATCTCATCCATCCTTTTCAATCCTGGCCAGCCATGCGATGGGCCAGCGCCACTCTTTTCCGTCCGATGTTTGGATGACCATCCGTTTGGAATTGGACCGGATGGATCTGATGACCGTGGCAGCCTCATCTACATATCGGTGTTTTGGATCTTGCCGGATGATCACCTGGTCTCCGCATTTTACGTTCCTGTATGCGGCGTAGGGATCAGATCGCTTGAAGCTATGGAAGCGAGTTGTTTTTCGCCGCTTGCGAACTGGCAATCTGCTGCCCTTGACGTCGAATCCCAATTGGCGAACGTGCGCCAGCGCCCAGCGGTTGGCGCCGTGCTCTCCCTCACGGTGATGGAGATTCAGGTGATATCGGCGAAAGTGGTGCAGTTCGTGGGCGAAAAGCATGGCCAGGTGGTCCATGAATGATCCGTAGGAGAGTCGCCATCTGTAGCCGTCGGTTTCCGTGCGGGGATAGGATCGGAGATCGCCGTCCAGACGCATTCTGATGAGGCGGTAACGGTGAGGCAGATCCTGCGGTGTCTCCCATTGCTGCGTCAAGGCCCAGTGTCCACGTGATGTGGAATATTGCTCTGGTGTCATCCACCGTCTGACGTAGGCAGCCCCGCGCACCTTTGCAGGATCGGGCAGAATGTAAAGCGCCACCACGAGGTCGCTTACATTGCTTTCTTTTGCAACGCGGTTCAGTGTGCTGATAATGAGGTCCGGGCTCGGCTTGTCGCCCATTCCGGCATCTGTCTGGAAGTAAAGCTTGATCAGCATATTTTATTGTAGATCAGATCAGAAACAATACGAAGGGATCGCCGAAACCGGCGATCCCTTCAGGTCACTGGGAAACCCCAAGGAGGTGCTGAAAAGAGCTTCGACCAGTAATAAAATATACGCTGCAGCAATAAAAAAGTTCACATCAATGAATCCATTTATACATGATTATCTCACTATTTTTTTCGATCTCTCCAGTGCATTAAAAGGATTCCGACACCGAAGAAAATGGTGCCCAGGATAGCGCCGGCAATAGCATCGACAGCGTGATGATACTGACAGTAGACAGTTGCAAGAGCCATTCCGAACACATTGGGCAGAAGGAATAGACCCAACTTTCGGTTGTACCGGATGGTTCCCCAAAGCATGGCAAATGCGGCGCCCACATGGGAGCTGGGGAAGCAGCCACCTCGGATGGATCCCTGTCCCTGGATGGTCTGGTTCAGCCAGAGGAATAATCCTCCCTCCGGTTTGATCGTGTGAAGGCCTTTCAGCACGACCCAGGGCCCTTCCGCCGGGAACAGCAGAAAGATGAGGAAAACGGTGTAATACGAAAAAAAGACAGGAAACAGGTAATCGAGAGTCTCCTTTTTCCGTCCCCTGAAATAGAGGGCAAAGGCTGTGATGGGAATATATGCATAATAAAAAAAGTAAAAGAAATTCATGAGTTCGGTAAGCCATGGTGTGAAGATTGACTGGACCCAGACTGTGGGATGCACGCCGAAAAGGGCCAAATCAAGATTGACGACAAAGTCGTTGGCCCAATAGGGAAGAATCATGGTCACCAGGCTGTTGAGTTCGATCCAGGCGAGGCCCAGACCCATTGCAGGATAAAAGGTCCGCAAGAACTGTAGGATTTGGGTTGGGTGATGTGCATACCATCTGAGGAGTTCCAGCACGCAGAATACGAGGGCAATATGCACGACGGGATACACACCCCATCTTGGCACGTCATTGTGAAAGGGAATGATGAGTAAACCGAGAAATAACAGATAGGTGATGACTGTCCAGTCCAGAAAATGGAACGAAATGGATGCGTACCGATCAACAATCCGGCGAAACGGTTTGTGTCGTGGTGTGCTCAAGCGAGTCCTCCGAATCCATGTATCCCGATCCAATGAAATGAAAATACCAATTCATAGAATTGGAAGCAAGTGTCTTTTCTGCTCATCATGTTGCGGATCTGTTTACACTAATCTCATCTTCAATCGATGATCTTTGTTATGGTCATCTACGTATGCAAGATCTGATATGAGATAAAAGGAAGACTCCCGGATTAATCCGGGAGTCTTGGATAGTCTGGCTGGGCCAATAGCACAGTTTGGAGTCGTTCAGTCGATCTCTTTTTCGATTGGGAAGATCGGACGGATGTCTACGGGCACACCCTCAAGACTGGCCAGTGCTCTTCCGATATCAGGATCAATGACGCGATATTCCGAAACCAGATCACTGGCAGCAGCATAGTCGCCAGTGGCCTGGATTATAAGCAGCTCCCGAGCCAGTTCGCGAATGGCCGAGACCAGTCGTCTTCGATTGACTGAGAAGCGTCCGTCTTGTCCTCGCTCAAATCCGCCTTTATCGAGGCACCAGTTCAACTGGATGGCTGTACCGCCCCCGTGAGCTTCGTCAATGCCAAATCGGATGGATCGGAACATCCCGCCAAGATAGGTGGCGCACAGAGTCGATTCTGCTGATTTTGGCAAGACACCCTGGTTGATGAGGAATTGGGTGTTGTAATTAGCCAGCACGTCGGCCTTGCACTCTTCGATGACTGAGTAAAGTTCTTTGAGCTCGGCGCGAACCGTTGTCTCGCGGCCATTGACTGTGATATTGCCCGGGCCCAGACCGTGGCTGATTTCGTGCATGAGAGTATGGGTAAAGAATCCGTCGAAAGAAACGCGCTCAATCTCTTGCTGTTCGAGAAACGCAGAAGCAATAGGGATCATGATATTGTCGAACTTGGCTCGCATGACATTTTTCAATAAAACATTTTTGAATCCCTTTGCCTCACGAACCCGTTCGTCGTTGGGCCGATTGAAAGCGATTGTCTGAACGCCTGCTCT
>CAZDVF010000145.1:0-6875 GCA_964508725.1 uncultured bacterium
TTAGGATTTCGCTCTTCGATTATACTGTTTTTAAATTACTTACTTACACGATCCTATTTTTAAACCGGACACTAATGAGGGAGTCTAAGAAAACAATATTCCTTAAGAAACCACCACCCGAATGTGCTAAAGACCATGTGTGGCCGCCATCAAGAGTGTACTGAATATCACTACCATCCCCCATCCATCCAAGTTTTTGATCGCGGAATAATATAAATTCATTATTATTGACGGAATCGACCATCAGTACATCCCACTGTTCACCGCCATTTGTGGTATGGATGAGATAAGACGGTCCGCCATCTGGATTGCCCACGGCCCACCCTTCATTGCAGTCAACTGTCTAAAATCACACTGCAACTCCCCCAATTCGGAACAATCTGTTCATCTCTCTGTTTCTCTCAGCGCTCTCAGCGTTTCAAAACTCCGAAGGAACCTCAAAACACCTCAGCGCTTCCCTCCAGCCCGACAGTGAACGTCCGCGGGGGCATGAGATTGCTCTCCATTGGCGCGTAATTGTATTGAAAAATATTGGTCGCGCCAAGCTTCAGAGTCATCGGCCCCATATCCCACATTGCCCGCACATCCACAAAGTGCATGGGCACGCGCGCATTGATGGGGTAGATTTTCACAGCGTCGATTTTGCTGGCGTACCGGTAGTCGGCCTGCAGTGTCACCGGTCCCACACCGAGGGAAGCCTTGACTGTGGTGAGGACCTTTGGGCGGTAGGTCAGAGGCTCGTGCCACTTGAGATCCTCGTGATCCATGGCCGTCAGGCTCACTTCCAGGCTTGGCTGGACGATCTGCCGGAAGAGGGATAGTCTCGCCGCACCCCGCGTCGTCAGTTCCAGGCCGCGGATACGCGCACGGGGAATGTTCCGGAACTGAATCTGCCCGCGCAAGAGATCCAGGTGGGCCTCGATGAGATTCCAGTATTCGGTGTCGAAGAGAGACACATCCACATGCCAGTCGGACGTGATGGCCTGGCGGAAACCCACGTCATACGCCCGGGACGACTCGGCCGCCAGATCCGGATTGGCCTTGATTGTGAAGTTCATGACCGACAGCTCCAGAAACCGCTCGACAATGGTCGCAGCGCGAAATCCGCTGCCAGCCGACGCGCGGAAGCTGGTTCCCTTCCACGGCCGCCAGTTGATCCCGACACGTGGGCTGAGCAGGTCCTCCTTCAATCCGCCCACAAGCTGGTACCGGTCGTAGCGGAATCCGGTGGTGAGCTTCAGGTTGTCGTTGATGGCCCACTCGTCCTGCAGGTACGGACCAATGAAGTATCCCTTGTGGCTTCCAAAAAACTGGGTGCTGCCGGCGTCGAGTTGAAACTGGACGCCCCCGGTGACCGTGTGGCCGGGCACAGGAATCAAGTCAGCCTGGACTTCGGCTCCCTGGCCGTACGCCGGATTGAAATCGGCCCCTGTTCCGAACGTGGTGCCCATCAGGGTGCGGACCATCGACGCCCGGACGCTCAACGCAAGACGGGACGACAGTGTCGCGCGCATCCGGGTGTAGATGTTGAGCTGATTGGTGGCCGCCACATTATCCAGGTACGCGGTGTCCACTTCGTAGGGATCGTTGGGTCCCATCCACTGGATGAAATATCCCCGCTCCGTCCGGTTCCACGCTGCGTACGTGGTCCATCGCACAGCGTCGGAGAGGCGTACGTCGAACTTGCCCGTGAGATTCACCTTTTCCGACTCGCCGAGCATGGTGTATCCTGTGGACTTGGCGTGTCCTGCCGAAAGCCGCACGCCTACGCGGCCTGCCCGCTTGCTGAAGCTCACATCCTCCCGTAAAAAATAGAGCCGGCTGCGCTCCGTCCACTCCCATTCAGGATAGTAAGGTTTGTCGAATTTGCCTCCGGCGATGTGGACGCGCACCAGACCTTCCGACTCCGGATCGCGTGTGATGATGTTCACCACACCCCCCAGGGCCGATGCGCCCCACAGGGTCGATCCCGCGCCCTTCTGCACCTCGATGCGCTCGATATCATGCGGGGGGATCATGTCCCAGTTAAACTCGCCGGTATCGCTGGCGTAGACCGGCACGCCGTCGAGAAGCAGGAGGACTTTGTTGCCCGCGCCGAAGCTGTACCCGCTGGATCCCCGAATGTTGATCTGGTTGCCCACGAAATGGACGCCCGGCGCTGTCTCCAGCGCGCCGATCAAGTTGGGCGGATTGCGCCGTGCGATTTCCCGCGCCGTGACCACAGAGATGGAGACAGGCGCTTCGTCCAGCCTCTGTTCGGACTTGCCGGCCAGCACCACCACGGGATCAAACGCAATGGGGGTTTCCTTCAGGCGGAAGGTGACATCCGTCGTGGCTCCGTCCGTCACACGGACATTGGATAATGTGACGAATCGGTAGCCCATCATGGTGGCCCGCACGGCGTAGGTTCCGGCCTCCAAATGGGGGATGACGAACACGCCATTCAGATCAGCGCTGGCGCCCCGCAGCGTGCCCATTGCTTGCACATTGGCCCCGGGCAACGGCGCGCCCGTCTGGGCGTCAACCACTCTGCCGCGGATGGTGCCTGAAGCGAAGAGACCGGCGGGAACAAGCCATGCGATCGCCAGGAACACATGTAGCACATTCCGTTTCACAGAATTTGGAGGGACTCCTATTCTTGTCTCTGCAAGGTTCCCGAACCGTCGGGAGACGAAGCAATCTCGCTTTATTCGTAGGGGCGCGGCATGCCGCGCCCCTACTCTACTCCACAATGCGCGACCAGTCGCAGTCGATATCGATGCCCGTAATGGTCTGGTCTTTTTGGAGCTGGATTGCCCCCGGCTGCCCGGGATTGGCCGGGTCCTCGTAAAATCCCACAGTCTTGAAATCGCCCAGTCCAGCCCGGTCTGAGAGCCAGAACACCGCCAGATACCGGACGCTGCCCGAACTCTCGACAGGCAGTCTGTAGTGAAAGGGATTGGTATCAACGCTGAAGTCCATCGATTTCAGGTAAATCAGGTAGTCGATGCTCCGCTCGGGCTTTTGAACATAGGCTCCAATGGCGGTGGCCAGGGTGTTTTCCGGAAACGGTCCGTTGAACGTGATGGTGCCCTCGATGGCTGCGTCGCGGTCCACACTGAAGAGATCGCCATACAGTCTGATTTCCTGGTGCGGCTCTTCGGGCGTGATGTGGAACACCGCGGGCATGAAATCTTCAGCGTTGAGCTTGATGGTCAGCACGTCGGCCAGATTCGACTCGGTCTTCCTGTTGTACCACCAGAGACCCACGGCCTCGTAACGACCGTAGGGCAGGTCGATCTCGGCGTAAACCGTATCATTATCCAGCGGGATGGAGTTGGGTGAGAGAAACAGCTCGTTAATGGCGTGAGGCGGAAATTCCGGCGCTACAAAGAGATAGACGCCCTCCGTGTCCTCGGGTACAGCTTCATCCCAGAAGATGACCTCCACCGTGAGTTTGCCTGGCAGCGGAGCCAGGCCGTGATCGAGTTTGCACGAGAGAAGGAGGAGCAGGATAAGGATATCATGCAACCGTGTGGACCGGAGATGTCTCATTGCAGGAGCACCAGTTTACGCGTCTGGATTTGGCGTTCGAAGATGAGGCGGGACACATACACGCCGGACGCCAGGACTTCGGATGATTCGGCGCGGCCGTCCCAGACAACGCTATGTGTTCCAGCGGAGAGGATGCCGTCGCGCAGCACGCGCACCAGCCTGCCCCGGGCGTCCACAATCTCGAGGCGGACGCGCCCGGCATGCGGCAGCACAAACGGGATACGGGTTGAAGCATTGAACGGATTGGGCGCATTGGGCAGGAGACGAACAGACTCCGGACGTGGCGTGTCGGACGGATCGTCCACGCCCGTATCCGTGACGGATGTCACATCAACATCGAGGGGACGGAGAAATTGCTCGCCCATCCGCTCGGCCTCGGCAAGATCCACATCCGTTTCGGGAATAAACAAAGCCGAAAAATTGAGATCCAGATTCAGGCTATCCCGCCCGTGTCCTGTGAACAGGATGCCGTGGTCGCCGTACGATTTGCCGTCACCTGTGTCATTGTCACCGTGGTACTCGCTGTCAGCTTGACCTCCGTCTGCGCTGTCGTGAAAGTAAAGGGACACGCCATCCCAATCGGTCTCTGCGATCTGAAAGGACGAGAGCAGGCTGCCGTGGTTTCCTGTGACGAAAAACCACTCGTTCACCGGCACGGGGATGGTATGATCCACCACGTCGGGAACTCCGTTGACAGGGATCTCGGCATTGCGCCGGTTGGAGAAGGTCGCGCCGCTGGCGCTGGCGTTCAGGTCAAGGGAATACCGCACGCTGTTGAGAATGATGCCGACCCGCACGTTTCCGAAAGTCGTCTGGAGATCTTCCTGGGCAATACTGGCTCCTGTGTTGGTGGTGCCGCCAAAGGGATGAAAGGTCGCGGCCGCATAAAATGGTGTGTCGTGCAGGATGAATGTGCCCACCCGGATTGTCTGCCTGGTCTGACGCACCAGACGAACCACGGGCTGCTCTGTTACACGGGTATCATCATACAGGAAGATGTTTGTTTCTTTGAGAACCAGCTCCAGGGGGATAAAAAAATTGATCACACCGCCGAAACGGATCTTCAGCGCGTCAAAAAAATCAAGCCCGCTGCCCCACGGCTGGTTGATGGAGATGTCCTGAATGAGCCCGTTGGTGCCGAAGCCAACCATGTAATATGTTGTGGACAAAGTGTTGGATGCCGCAGAATAGGCAAACGCATACGGAGTCGGGACAGGTTCGGTGAATGTGTGGGAACGGAACACATAGGCAAAAACCGCAAGATTCGGATTGTCGGGATCAATGACTTTCAGCTCATTGCGGGGATGCTGACGCGATTCCGGATTGTCGATCCAGGCATCAGCCGGAGCTTCATCGCCTGCGTCGCGGAGCATGAAGACCAGTTCATCCATGCGGTCGAACACATGGTTGTGTTCGGTGGAGTCGCCGCTGGTTCCCGGACGAAAGTAGAACCAGCGCCTGTGATTGAGATTGCTGGGCGTGGGGTCCAGGCTCCGCTCGTCAACCTGGAAGGGCATCGCCTCCCACGTTTGTGTGGATGCATGCCAAGTGTACAATCGCATCTCATTGACCGGGATGCCTTTCAGTGCCGGCAGGTGATTGGCGATCTTCACCACCGGCTCATATTGCCTGAGTTCGCGTAGATCCTGCGCAAAAACAATAGCGGGCAAACCCAGTACAAATAGCTGGACAGCCACTGCTAACTTGCGCATCATTTGTTGTGTCGGGTTCATTAAGCTACCTCGACATTTGTGGACATCTTCCATCATATACGCTAATATAGCAATCGGGGATCCCTTTTCCAAGAAATCCCCGATTGTCATTAAATAAACTTTGAATGTAAATGGAGATGGTTTGTCAAACCAGGTTTCACTCCAATTACTTCAGAAACATCAGCTTCCGCGTCTGAAGAAATGTGCCGCTTTGCATCCGGCAGAAGTAGATGCCTGATGCAACAGGCCGTCCATGTGCATTCATACCGTCCCACATGACAGAGTGCGCACCGGCCGGTTGAACCTGGTCGACCAGGACTTTCACCTCAGCGCCCGTCAAGCTGTAAATAACAATCCGAATCTCTCCCGTATTCGGAAGGGTATACCCGATTGAGGTCGTGGGATTGAACGGATTGGGCACGTTCTGAGCAAGCGCAAATGACAGACCGTTTTTAACTGCATCATCAACGCCCATGTCTTTCTGGTGCTCGGAGAGACGAAGTTTCTGATTCACAGCCACTGCTGTGGTGTCCCACACCAGACCGCTGGGCCATTCGACGATCAGTGAATCGATGGTCGTGGCGTCGCCCAGACCGAAGGCTGCTGTCAGGTCGCTCTGGCCGCCGAATCCTGACTGGCTCGCTATTTCGCGCACCTGCCAGACTGCTTTGCCGTTAATCTCGGCCTTGACTTTGATGCGTGCGCCCACGGCCGAGGTGTTGGGGCTTCTCCCATCAAGCTTCACCTGTAACCACCGGTTCTCGCCCCCGCCTGTGTTCAGATACAAGAGGCTTGGTGATCCGTCCACGCCGGCGAACAGGTCCAATACGCCGTCTCCGTTGATATCGGCAAAGCCGCAGCCCCGGCCGTTGTATGTCCCTGTGATGTGTCTCGAAAAGGTCCCGTTCCCGTTGTTGACGTACACGATGCTGTTCTCGTTCCGGTTGCTCGCATACAAGTCCAGGTCGCCGTCGTTGTCAACATCTCCCCATGCGCTGCTCCGGGTGTGATCGCTGTCTGACCCGATATCTCCCGGAAAGGCCAACGAAAAATGACCGTCCCCATTGTTGCGGTACATGACGTTGGCCTCGCCGTTGTTCCCGACAAACAAATCAAGATCGCCATCGTTGTCAAAATCGCCCCAGCTCGCGCTCCACGACTCGCCACGGTCTGTCACGATGTCGCCTTCTGTCACCTGGACAAAGGTCCCGTCTCCGTTGTTGGCATACAGCAGGTTGTCTTCTTCCTGGTCGTTGGCCACGAACAGATCCAGATCGCCGTCATTGTCATAGTCTGCCCATGCGCCGGTTACGGATGACGCTCCGTCCCGGTCCACGCCGCTGCCGTCTGGCCAGTCAAAGGTTCCGTCTCCGTTGTTGAGGTACAGGTGGTTGTTCTCGCCGCGGTTGGCAACGAATAAATCAAGGTCGCCGTCGCTGTCCGCATCGCCCCAGGCGCAGCCCCATGTGTTGCCGCCTGAACTGACAACGATGCCTTCGGTCACTTTCTCAAAGGTCCCGTTCCCTGTGTTCAGATAAAAGAAATTGTCCTGGCTGGATGCGTTGGCTACGAACAGATCGAGGTCGCCGTCTCCGTCCGCGTCAGCGAATGCCCCGGCAAAGGAGGCGC
>CAZDVF010000146.1:0-6798 GCA_964508725.1 uncultured bacterium
TGTATCACCATCTCGGAGTGCTGTCGGATGAATTGTATTAATTTACAAAAAAATCGGCAATTGGTCAACATCCATTTTTTACTTGCTTTTGTCGGTAAAAAGATGTTAACTACCCGCTGTTCTCCAAACCACACACCGGGAAGCACATGTTGCTCGAATCGATGAACATGGACAAGTGGTCGCCCTTTCTGCCCGTCCTCTATGCTGAGATGCACTACACGCTAAATGGATTCAGCCTCATTCATCGACATTGTCCGGAAATTATAGCCGACGCGCCGCACCGGGTCGAACCGGGGGAAACCGTTCCAATCCTGATTCTGGCGAAGGATGCCCACCGCTTCCCTGTCACACTCCTTTCGGCTGACGTAATGGTGATCTATCCTGACGGACAGTCGGAATCAATCTCTCTCATTGCCGAACCGCAGGACATCGACGCGCCGTGGTGGCACACCATCGCCTCCATCGAGCTGAGGGAAGGATTCATCGGGCAGCTCCGCATCAGCGTTCGGTTTCGGTTCCGGCGGAAAGGAAAATCCAGAATTCACACGGCATGGACTGACACCTATCCCCAAACCAGCCACAGGCCTTTGCATGTCACGATTCCAGGCGATCCTCTTCCACACCTGCCGGGCTGGCTTGCGGGCGATCTGCACGTTCATTCGGATCTGACCAGCGATCAGGCCGAATTCGGCGCGCCTCTGGAAGCGATTGCTGCGCTGGGCCGTGCCGCCGGCCTCGACTTCGCGGCCGTCACGGATCATTCGTACGATCTGGATGATCGGGAAGACGACTATCTCAAAACCGATCAGGATCTGGGTAAATGGAAGCGGTTGCATGCCAGCATCTCGGAAATCGATAAAAAGGACGGATTCGTTTTACTGCCCGGTGAGGAGGTCTCGTGCGGCAATGCAAGAGGACGGAACATCCACCTGCTGCTGATCGGACAAGATCGGTTCGTTCCCGGCTCAGGGGATTCTGCCGAGCGCTGGTTCCGCAACCGGCCGGAGCATTCCGCTACCGAGATATTGGGCGGACTCGAACCTGGCGCCCTTGCCTTTGCCGCGCATCCCGAGGACAATTTCACGTGGCTGCACCGGCTGCTCCTGCGGCGAGGCAAGTGGCAACCGCAGGATTACCTTCACCCCAATCTCGCGGGGATGCAAATCCTGAACGGCGTGGAGGATGCGGCATTTCAAAAGGGACTGGACCAGTGGATCAAGCTGCTCCTGGCGGGACGGCGCCTCTTCATCGCAGCGGGCAACGACGCCCACGGCAATTTCAATCGCTTCCGCCAGCTCGGTCTCCCCTTCCTCACCTTTCGGGAAGCCGACATCCATCTCTTTGGCCGCGCCCGCACCGCGGTCTTCCTTTCAGAGAAAGCGGACAGAACCGGTATCCTTGAAGGATTGCGTCAGGGTCGAAGCGTCATCACAACCGGACCGTTTCTCTCTGCGAGAATCAGGAATGAGACAGGGAACATTGCATCCATCGGCGGGCGGATCACAGGAAAACAACTGACACTTCAGTTGGAAGGACTCTCATCCTCAGAGTTCGGCCCACTCACATCATGCACCGTGTGGATCGGTGATTTAACGGAGAAGCGGGAACGGATCGTCAAACGCATTTGTGACTTTAGTGATTCATTCCGGTGGAAAACCAATATCCCGCTCGATCCGACAGATGGTCCCTCCTATATCCGCTGCCGCCTCGACGCGGAAACCGAAAACAAGCGCACTTTCTGTCTCACCAATCCGATTTGGATTCAGCATACTGTGGACGCTTGATCTTTGACCTGCAAAGCTGTAGGGGCGCGGCATGCCGCGCCCCTACGATCGCACTCAACAAACTTTCGCACACGATATTTCAATCCAAACAAATGGACGCTACTTCTTTTCCCCGCCCAGTTCAACATCCCTGTTCATGGCTGTGATATCCACACTCTGACTCCAGTCACCGATCAGGTACCGGCAAAAATAATCACCGCGCAGCCAGAAGAAGTACTCGTCCATATCGCCGAATCCATGCCGCTGACCAGGAAACAGGAAAAAATCAAACCGTTTATTCGCTTTGATCAGGGCATTGGCCAAGCGGATCGTGTTACCGGGATGCACATTGTTGTCGATGTCGCCCGTGCAAATGAGAAGGCGTCCCTTCAGGTTTTTAGCGATCTCCGAATTCTTCTCGATGTCATACGCGAATGAGACGTTCCCCTCTTCGTCTTCCACCTCCTTGACACCATGATGCTTCTCGCTCCACCACCGGTTGTAGATATTGTTCTCATGGTTCCCGGCGGATGACACGGCGACTTTGAAGAAATCGGGATAGACCAGCATGGCAGCCGTGGACATGAATCCGCCCCCGGAGTGCCCGAAGATCCCGACTTTATTGAGATCGATAAAGGGATGCCGTATCGCCAGTTGCTCGATGGCGGCCTTCTTGTCAGCCAGGCCGTAATCGCGCAGATTGCCGTATCCGTAATTGTGGTACCACTTCGACCGGCTGGGATGCCCGCCCCGGTTCCCCATGGTCACGACGATAAAACCGAACTGGGCCAGACGGTCGATACGGTCCATACGCGTGGAGAACGATTTGTTCACCGACTCAGTCTGCGGTCCGGGGTACACGTAGGCGATAATGGGATAGCTTTTAGTGGAATCAAAATCAAAAGGCTTGTACATCACGCCGTAGATGTCGGTCACGCCATCGGCGGCCTTGACCTTGTACGTTTCCGGGAATTGATATCCTGCCGCGTAAAGCAGCGAGAGGTCCACTGTCTCCAGATCGAGGATTGTGCGGCCCTGACTGTCGTGGACTTCCGCTTTAGGCGCTGTGTTCACACGAGAGTAGTTGTCCACAAAAAAGCGGCGCGAATCGGACAGCTTCACCTGGTGGTCAAAGTTCCCTGGATTGAGAAGTGTGAGGCCTGAGCCGTCAAAGTTGATGCGGTAAAAGTGCATGTAATAGGGATCTTCGCCGGATTCTCTGGCATTGGCCGTGAAGTAGAGCACACGGTTTGCCTCGTCGATCCCCTGAATTCTGTCGCAGTGGAAGGGGCCCGACGTGATCCGATTCTTCAAATTGCCGTCGCCGTCGTACAAGTAGAAATGCGCCCATCCGTCGCGTTCCGACCAGTGAATGAGTTCACGTCCGTTGTTCACCAGTCCCAGGGGACGCGTTTCCACATACGTGTTGAGCCGCTCTTCAACGAGCGTGCGGACAGCGCCGGTCGCTACGTCGGCCACGCAGATATCTACCCGCTTCAAATCACGGCTGGTGCGCGAGAAATACAGTTTGTCGGATGTCTCGGCCAGCCAGAGCCGCGGCTTGTTTTTGTCATCGCGGTTCTTGGCAGGTTGCGGCGCTGTAAGGATGGAGACTGACTGATCTTCGAACGCGTCAGCCTGTATCACGACCTTCTCTTTCGATTCCAGATTGAGGATAAACAGCTCGTACCCTGGCGCCTCTTTTTCTCCGGGCATTTGGTACTTGTAGGTTTCGAGTGTGGGACGCGGTTCAGCCACGGAATTGATCACCCACAGGTCCTTTACACCCCGCTCATCCTCACGGATCATGGCGATTTGCTTTGAATCGCGCGACCAGACAACGCGCACGGATTTGCGCTTGTCCTTGTTTTTCTCTTTGTCCACATTGGTCTCACCGCGTTCAGGACCGCCGTATGCGAAGTATTCCTCGCCGTCTGTGGTGAGCTGATGTTCGACGATCGTGGAATCCTCTTCGTCTTCCAGAGCCTTCGCGTAATTGGCCTTGTCCATCCAGAACAAATTATGGTGACGGGAAAAAAGTACGGTCTCCTCGTCCGGCGAAATGGAGGCCCACTTGGGGATTTCCGGATCTTTTTTAAAATCCTCCAGGAGTGTGAGCGTGTTGGTGGACAGCGTATACTCGAATGTGAAGACTTTCTTTTTCTTCTTATTTTGATCCTTTTTGTCCTTCTGATCCTTTTTCTTTTCGTCGTCCGCCTTCTCCTCCTCATCCTGTGAACTCTCAACCTCGAATCGGATGGCCTTCTCATCGTTGACGAACTTGATATCATCGATGGGTAAATGTTGTGCGTCATAGGGATCTTTGGTCAGTTCCGTGAGCCGCGCGGCCATCCACGTATTGTCGAAAATGGGACGTTTGGATTTCCGGGCCGGATCAACGATGACAAACGTCTTGCCGTCCGGCGTCTCCCATTTGTACCAGAACCGCTCGGACAGTTTCAGCCAGTGGGGATCGACCGAGGTGGAAAAGACCATGGTCTTCATTTTGATAGGTGAAAAGCGGGCAGGCAGTTCATAATTGGCTTTGGTCACGGGCATGTGCTGAAATGCGAACGAGACAGCGGACGCCAGCAGGACCAGCAGAACGGAAAACAGAACAGGTTTCATCTTCATTGCAACGGACTCCTATCTTGTTTGGGATTTGGACTGATCAAATGGATTTCAAACAGGAAGCACACAATCATACACATTTGGCGGGAGAGATGCAAGTGGGAATCTTCCTGCCTTCCTATAAAATCCGGAAGGATCGTGATGTCACACATCCCCATACGCTTCCCGTCCCGGCACATCCATCTCAATTTCAGGAAAACGATGGTGAAGACTCTGAGCAAACCAGAAATCCAGCTCTGCGTTGGATGCAGGAACCTCGCCCGTCACTTTCATCCACACATCGGGCGGTTCCATGCAAAAATAGACGAACAGGTCGGGATCGTGCGTCTTGAGCCGGTCGTACATCAACCGATACAGTGCCAGCCGGACCGGTTTGGGGTAGCGCATCTTGCCGTCCAGACCGCGGATCATCTCGCGGCTCGCAATGGAGGACTTGGGGAAACGCCGCCGGATCACATCCTTCAGCGCCGGAGGAAATCGCAAACTGCCCATGCTGATCCACGCGATGCGGGTGGAATCGATCTCATTCAGTAGCCGCCGGACAAGATCCCCATAGAGCTTCTCCCATCCATCCACCCATAAAATTGGATCGAAATGGAAGCCCAGAAGGAACCCCCTCTCCTGACACGCCCGCGCCGCCTCAAGCCGCTTCGCCAGGGATGCAGCGCCCGATTCCTGCGATCGGATAAGCGTCTGCGGATTGAGCGACCACGACACTACCACGTTCCGTGTCTTGCAGTCACGCAATCCCTCGATCTGCACAGACTTGGTCTTGAGCTCGATGAGCGCGTTCCGTTTTTCGGAGAAGAACACTGCGAAGTCTGCAGCGAATCCCGTCAAATCATCGAGGACAAGACTATCACCCAACTCACCGGTTCCGAATCGGAAAAGCCGGCCGGGTTGATCCGCAAGCAGACGGTCGACCTCACCGAATGTCTCGTCAATGTGCGGGTGGATCGTGACAACCGGGTTGTCCAGATAGGTCTGGAGGATGCAGTAGGCACAGTCCATGGGGCATTGGGTCGTCTGGTTGATAACCGTATAGCGGCAGCAGAGATAGGGCGGATTCGTGCCCGGGCAGGGCTTCACCAGGCCGCCTGGCGCGCGTCGGATGAAGAGCGTGCGCTTGCCCCGGTTCAGTGTGAGTCGGTCGGGTCGAAAGGCATCAGAAGCGTCTGGATTGGACATGACAAACGGGACGTCCGGACACCCGGTACGGATGCGCTCCGTCACCCGATGCGTTTCGGTTCCAGACTCAGCGACAATCAGATCAAACCGGCGCGCCATGTCACACCCGCTCAAGCATGTGCCGAACGATCTCCTGATGCGCTGGATTGGAAACAAAACGCTTGACAGCCTTCCATTCAGCATCGGACGTGATTTGCGCGGAGAGAACAACGCCCGGTTTCTCAAGAGTCGGGTCCCACGACATTTTGACATTCGGCAGACGCGCCAGCTTGCCGCGGAGCGCTTCCAGATCGGTGTTTTGCTGTGTGAGGACGGGCCGCGCCGCTTCAGCCAGCCGTAGTTTGAGCCGCGTCAGTTTGGCGTTGCGGGACAAATCTTGATCCTCAAGAAGGGTGTGGATCGCAAGTCGGTCAAACAGCACGGCAAGTGAAACCTGGTCGCGGCGCACTAGGTCATCCAGCAAACCGGTAATCTGGAGAAGCTCCACGCTGCGGATCTGGAGCACAGCGGCCAAATCCATGAGCTGCCGTTGATCCTCATGCGAAAACGCAAGCATCACACTTGCCTGCTTCAGCGACATACTCACAGTTTCGATGTAGGTTTGGACCGATGCATCCAGGGTGAGAAGAGAGCGGACCTCATTCAGCAACGCTCCTTGCGGCGGTAAATCCAACAGAGGAAGAAAATCCGTTTCGATGAGACGGGACGGAATCTCAAGTCTTTGGAGGATGCCGAGGATGCGCGCTTTCTCCATCAGATTGAGCAGATGACAGGTCAGGTGTGCCAGCAAGGCGTGTTGGAACGTGATGTGGATTGGCTGGTCCTCAGACGTAACGAACGCTGGGACAGTAGCCAGACCGAGCCGGATCGCAGATGCCAGCCGCCTGAAACCGGACACAAGCTGATAGTCCTCCCCCATCTTTCGGACGATCAAAGGCGCGCAGATACCGCTGACGCGGATGGAATCGACCAGTGGTTGGATATCCGAGTCGGACGTAAACCGGAAAAAAACATCCTCACGAATCTCATCAAGCGAGATGTGCAGGATTGGGTCCATGGGTTCCCCTGATGTTCATGTGAAATGGAACGGTTAAAAATCAGATGCAAGGTTTGTCAGAACAGCCACATCCAGATTGCACAGATCATCAATGATCAGATCGGCAGTGGACAGATCCTGACCCGGACTGCTGGGGCTCCGAAAACCCACAGCAACCAT
>CAZDVF010000147.1:0-1308 GCA_964508725.1 uncultured bacterium
AAGGAATGGTCTCGCGCACGTGCGGCAGCTTGCAGATCCATGCCACGGTGCGCTCGATGCCCAGTCCGAATCCGGAATGGGGCACGCTTCCGAACCGGCGCACATCCAGATACCAGTCAAATGCCTCCATGGGCAGATCGTGCGCCTTGATACGGCTGACCAGTGTATCGTAATCATCCTCACGCTGCCCCCCGCCGATGATCTCGCCATACCCCTCCGGCGCCAGCACATCCACACCCAAAGCTTTGGTATCGTCTTCCGGATCATGCTTCATGTAGAAGGCCTTGATCTCGGCCGGCCACCGGTGAACCATCACAGGCCGGTCATACTGCCCGGCCAGCACCGTTTCGTCACCGCCGCCAAAGTCACCGCCGTACTGAAAATCCACGCTGTTCTCCTTGAGGATTTTCGCCGCTTCGTCATAGGTGATGCGCGGGAAGGGCGGCTTCACTTGCTCGAGGGGCGTGGTATCACGTTCCAGCACTTTCAGTTCTTCCTGTCTGGTTTCAAGCACACGCTGGACAATGTACGAGACAAACTCCTCGGCAAGGGTCATATTGTCGTCCAGATCGGCCCACGCCACTTCAGGCTCGATCATCCAGAATTCCGTCAGGTGCCGGCGGGTCTTCGACTTCTCTGCGCGGAATGTGGGACCGAAACAATACACTTTGCCCAGCGCGCCGATCGACGCTTCGCTGTAGAGCTGGCCGCTCTGCGTCAGGTACGCTTTTTCACCGAAGTAGTCTGTCTCAAAGAGAGTCGTGGTTCCCTCGCAGGCTGCCGGAGTGAACACAGGCGTATCCACCAGTGTGAAACCACGGCTGTCGTAAAAATCCCGGCACGCTTTAATGATCTCGTGGCGAACCTTGAGGATAGCCACCTGGCGGGACGACCGCAGCCAGAGATGCCTGTTATCCATCAGGAATGCTGTGCCGTGTTCCTTGGGCGTGATGGGGTAATTCTGGGCGAGCTGGTGGATAATCACAGATTTTACCTGGAGTTCGTACCCGCCCGGAGCGCGCCTGTCCGACGAGATTTTACCCTTGATGATAAGGGATGATTCCTGGTTGACCTCCTCGCACGCGTGGAACGTGTCATCGGATACTTCCGCTTTCGAAACCACGCATTGGATGAGTCCCGTGCCGTCGCGCACCAGAAGAAACCAGAGTTTTCCGCTCGACCGTTTATTGTATAACCATCCGCGAATTGTTATATCTTTTCCGTCGAATTGAGACACATCGGATATGTAGACTTTTTCAATCATTGTTCAACCTTTTCCTTTTCTAAGTCATTGATCACTGATAACTG
>CAZDVF010000147.1:1408-6752 GCA_964508725.1 uncultured bacterium
ACTGATAACTGGATACTTGATACAGGATTCCGGTTGCAGAAGAGATGATGGAGGATTTTGAGATTCGTTATCCCCAATCTTCTACTTTGGAATCGCGCGTCATGAGGTCACGGACAGCTTCCTTGGGCGGTTTGCCTTCAAAAAGAACCTGGTTGACCTCGGCGCTGATGGGCATTTCAACACCGTGTCTGGCGGACAGATCAGCCACAGACTGCGTCGTCCGCACGCCTTCGGCCACCTGAACCATACCAGCCAGGACATCCTCGAGCGAACGGCCCTGACCAATTTGCTCGCCCAGATACCGGTTACGGCTGTGCCTGCTCATGCATGTGACCATCAGGTCGCCCATGCCCGAAAGTCCGGCAAAGGTTAGAGAATTGGCGCCGAGAGCCGTGCCAAGCCGCGTTATTTCAACCAGACCGCGTGTCATGAGGGCCGCTTTGGTGTTGTCGCCGAAACCCACGCCGTCGGAGATGCCCGCAGCCACAGCGATTACGTTTTTGAGCGCGCCGCCCAGTTCTACGCCGATAATATCATCGCTGGCGTAGACCCGAAACACGGGACTGCGCAGGATCTCCTGCGTTATACGTGCGGCGTTCAAACTGGCCGAACCCACGGTCACCACCGTGGGAATCAATCGGCCGACCTCCTCGGCATGACTCGGCCCGGACAGCGCCGTAATCCGCTCTTTTGAAAGAGACGGGATCACCGCATCGAGGACATTGGACATGCAAAGCAGCGTTTTATTTTCAATACCCTTGGCGCAGCTCACAACAATGGCGTCTCCCAGATTGTGAGGAGCCATTTGCTGCGCAACAGAACGAACCACGTGGGATGGAATAACCAGGAGGATGAGATCTTGATTCTCAACAGCCAGCGTTAGATCGGAAGTGATGGCGATCGCGTCGGGAATCTTCACTCCCGGGAGGAAATCGGAATTTTCCCGCTTGCACTTCAGCGTTTCAGCCACATTCGGCTGAAACTCCCACAGAGTCACAGCATGCCCGTTGTGCGCTTGCAGCACAGCCAGCGCTGTGCCCCAGCTTCCGGCCCCCAGGATGCCGATCCGGGCTGTCACCGGTCTTCCTGCCTGGTTTTGGAGCCGAACCGGTTTTCCTCACCAAGGATAAGCCGCTTGATGTTCGACCGGTGGGTGATGACAGCAAGGACTGCCAGCGCAACGCCGAGAATGAAGAGCGGCGTCGGAACGTCCAAACCGAAAACCTGCTTCTGGAGGACGAGAAAAACAGGGAATAAAATCCCCGCGGCAAGAGACCCGATGGAAACGATGCGTGTTGTAAGCACCAGGACGAGCCAAACACCGAACGCGGACAGTGCGGCAACCGGAGCCAGGCCGATCAGCACACCCAGTGCCGTGCCCATCCCTTTGCCGCCATGAAATCCTGCAAACACTGTCCAGATGTGACCGGAGATAGCCGCCGCTCCTGCAAAAATCTGAACGAGAATCCGATCCAGTGGAATAACGTCAGCGCCCAGCCTGGCGATCACCAGTGTGGCCAGCGCGCCCTTGCCGACATCAACGAGAAGGACGATCAACGCCGGTCTCCACCCCAGCACACGGAACACATTGGTGGCCCCGGCATTGCCGCTGCCATGATTCCGGATGTCGTCTTTCAGCACAATCCGCCCGGCGAGAATGGCTGTGGGGAACGACCCGGCCAGGTAACTTAGAATGAGGATGAGAATCAGGTCAATCATCTGATACAATGCTCGATTAGGTTGGTTATCCCAAGTTTGTCAATCTGCTTCGCTGTGAATTTTGATATTCCATTATTGATTTTTAATCTTTTCTCATTCCACGTGTCCGACAATGACCGGGTTCACATCTTGATCTTGTAGCTGTCGGATTATTGCATTTACATAATCAGGGGTGACGATAAGAATGTATCCGATGCCGAGATTGAACGCTCTCCGCATCTCTTCGTCCGGGACGTCTCCATATTTCTGGATCAATCGGAAGATGGACGGCACTTCCCAGGCATCCCAGTCAATATGCAAGCTGCGGTGTTCAGGAAGCACGCGGCTGGTGTTGCCGATGATGCCGCCGCCGGTAATGTGTGACATACCCCGGATCGCATCTTGTTGGAGCAGAGGACGGACAACCGGCAGATAACACCGGTGCACTGCGAGTAAAGCCTCGCCCACAGGGCTGTCCAGCTCATCAACGCGGGTGTGGACCGTCATCCCGGCTTTTTCGAAAAGGACCTTGCGCGCCAGGGAATACCCGTTAGTGTGCAGACCGGTGGAAGGCAGGCCGATGAGTACGTCACCGTTCTCAATATCTTGGCCATTGACGATTTTCTCCTGATCCACCACACCCACAATGCAGCCGGCCACATCGTAATCACCGGACTGATAAAATCCCGGCATTTCGGCCATCTCGCCGCCGATGAGGGCACACCCGGCGTTGCGGCACCCGCGAACCATCCCGGAGATGATCTCTTCGGTGACACCCGGATCAAGCTTGCCGGCGGCCAGATAATCGAGAAAAAAGAGCGGAACGGCTCCGCCCGCGAGAATGTCATTGACACAGTGGTTGACCAAATCTTCACCTACAGTATCGTGCTGTTCCATGAGAATGGCCACCTTGAGCTTCGTGCCTACGCCATCGATGGACGAAACCAGAACAGGACGATTGTAGCCGGTAAAATCGGGCCGGAAGAATCCCCCGAACTGGCCAAGGTCTGTCAGGACATTGGCTGAGAATGTGGACTGAACAGCTGCCTTGATACGGCGGACAGCCTCTTCTCCGGCAGCGATATCCACACCGGCGTCTTTATATCCCGTCCCTTTGGTCATTGTTTTCTTTCCTCTTGCAGAATATGCCCGCGGACACGATGAAAAAAAGTCAAAGCCAGGTCACTCTGATAATCCGGATAGGTCCACGTCTGTGCTCGAAAACAGCCATCCCGAAACTGAAGCTGCACATCACCGTAAATCCCGTCACCCAGATAGATCCGATGCGTGTAGTCTTTGGTCGAAGCTAAAACCAACTTGGCTGCCGTGACATATCCAGGATCGAGATTCACCCGCCGCTTGCCATTTTCGCTCCACGCTGATTCCAAAGCATTTGTCTGGATTTTGAACTCAGGCAACCGGCCAGGATTGGACAGAGGGACAAAACTGAAGTACTGTTTCTTCAGCTCGTCGCCCATTTCTTCGGCGTAATACAGGGTGAACGAAAAGAGAAATACGGGACTTTGATCGTAAACGGAACCCAGAATGGTCTCAAGCTGCCCAATCACCTCTTCGACTGCAATTCCAGGACAGAAGGTGACAGCGCAAACAGGCAGAACCGACTTGACTGGACGGACATCTCCCATCTTCGATCTCGCGACATCAAAAAAGCGTCAAAATTTAAGGACGCAAATCTTTCTCGGTAAAATAAATTTGACTCTGGATCGTGCGTAAAATATCGAAAATTCAGGAGACAATGTCAAGCGCTTAAAATGACATGTTGAATGACTCCCATTCTTCAAACAATGACCGAAGCATATCTCGGAAAAATGTAGGGTTGGGTGGCAGGTCTTTTGGATTGCCGGGCTTGACCAGACTTCAAGGAGCAGATGAAGGGGTGGGTATCCGGTTTTCTCACGGTTTACCGTTGATATCGGGCGAAAGGGTCGTGTGCTCGGGATGACAGGCTTGTTCTTTTCTTCAATTAATGAAAATTCCTGGCTTTCCCGCCTGCCGACGGGCAGGCAAAAAGGTCATTTTTAAACCTTGTGAACTTTTATAAATTTCATTAAAGTCTATCATTCTGATCCCGAAGCGTCGGGAGAAAAATCTCGTTTTACCACCCCAGATGCTTCTCCCGCTATCGCGTGATCAGCATGACACATCGCACATATCCTGCCAGATAAATTTGCCAAAGTTCACAAAAACTTGAATCTGCCAGCGCCCGCTAATCCCGTGGCTTGCTGCGAGGTTAACGAGCGAATATAAAAGAGGTTTTTCCCTTACAGATGAAGATTCCCGCTACATGTGGCAGGGAGCTTCAACTGTTTTTATTTTCAAGAGGCAGCTCATCTTGACAAGCCCCCCCAAATTTCGTATATTTGTTGCGCATGAAAATAAAGAACTTGCCGGGGTGGTGAAATTGGTAGACGCACTGGACTCAAAATCCAGCGGAGCTTGCTCCATGCGGGTTCGATTCCCGCCCCCGGCACCACTGCCTTAGCCACAGGTTCCCCCTGTGGCTTTTTCATTTGGAATTAAAACAATGGATTGGATTAGGAGAAAGGATGAACAATCAGGTCGGATTCGATAACAAAAAATACCTTCAGGAACAGACGACCGCCATTCTCGAGCGCGTCGGACAGTTCGACAACAAACTCTATCTTGAATTCGGCGGCAAGCTGCTCTTTGACTATCACGCATCGCGTGTCCTGCCCGGATTTGACCCCAATGTCAAAATGCGGCTGCTCCAGAAACTGAAAGACCAGGCCGACATCATCCTCTGTATTTATGCCGGTGATATTGAACGCAAAAAAGTCCGCGCCGATTTCGGCATCACGTACGATTCGGATGCGTTGAAACTCATCGATGATCTGCGGGACTGGGGACTGACGGTTCGCGCCGTAATCATCACTCGATACGACGACCAACCAGCGGCCCGCGCGTTTAAAAATCGTCTCGAGCGTCGCAACGTTCAGGTTTTCACGCATCGCACCATTCAGGGGTATCCCAACAATGTGGAACGCATTGTCAGCGACGAAGGGTATGGTGCCAATGCCTATGTCGAGACCCAGAAACCACTTGTCGTGGTGACCGGGCCGGGGCCCAACAGCGGTAAACTGGCAACCTGTCTCTCCCAGCTCTACCACGACTACAAGCTGGGCGTCCAGTCAGGTTACGCCAAGTTTGAAACCTTTCCCATCTGGAACCTGCCCCTCAAGCACCCGGTAAACGTGGCCTACGAAGCGGCAACCGCCGACCTGCATGACGTGAACCTGATCGATCCCTTTCACCTGGAAACATATAGCGAAACAGCGGTCAACTACAATCGCGATGTGGAAACCTTTCCTGTCTTGCGCAAAATCCTTGAGAAAATCACGGGCATTGAATCTGTGTACAAATCGCCCACGGACATGGGCGTCAACCGGGCGGGATTCGGCATCGTGGACGATGCGGTTGTGCGTGAGGCTGCAAAACAGGAAATTATCCGCCGGTATTTCCGATACACATGCGAGTACACGATGGGTTTCACAGACAAGTCGACAGTTTCGCGATCGGAAGAGTTGCTACACGAACTGCGTGTTACGCCCGGTATTCGGAAGGTGGTAGCTCCGGCGCGTCAGGCCGCAGAAGACGGCCGCAGGCA
>CAZDVF010000148.1:0-6678 GCA_964508725.1 uncultured bacterium
ACCAGTTTAGGATCGAGAACCACTGGCAGAGCCAGTGGTTTGAAGATCAATCATCTTCTCGATGTGGCCTGCGGTACAGGGCAGCACATCACACATCTCAAGTCACATTTTCAAGTTGAGGGACTGGACCTGGATGATGAACTTCTGTCTGTCGCGCGCGAGCGCCATCCGGACATCACATTTCACAAGGGAGATATGACTTCATTTGGACTGAACAACACATACGACGTCATGACCTGTTTATTCAGCTCGATCGGATATGTGAGGACATTGGAGAATCTGAATCAAGCCGTGGCAACCATGGCGCATCATCTCAAGCCGGGCGGACTGCTCATCATCGAACCCTGGCTCACACCCGACGCGGTGAAACCGGACGTTCCCTATGCTGTGTTCGTGGATGATCCCAATCTCAAAATTGCGCGAATCAATACAACAAAAATCGCAGGACGCCTTTCCTTATTCACTTTTCATTACCTCATCGGCACACCTGAAGGGACAGAGCATCTCGTAGAAGAACACATTCTGGGCCTCTTTACCACCGACGAGATGACTGCAGCATTTCACAACGCAGAATTGACTGTGACTTATGATCCGGATGGCCTGACAGGCCGGGGACTGTACATTGGAAAAAAGGGAGAGCTGAACCGTACGACAGAAACATTGGAAATTGACAATATCATAATTTGATTAAACAATATAAACTCAGGAGAAAAACAATGGCAATCTACAAAGATGATATTGCTCCAAACATCTGGAGAAATGGTGAAATCATGCCCTGGAAGGATGCAACCATCCATGTCGGAGCCGTGGGTCATGCATCGGTTGCCGGTATTTTTGAAGGCATCAAGGCCTATTGGAATGAGAGCGAAAAACAGCTCTATGTGCTCCGCCTGCATGAACACATGGCGCGTTTTCTCAACTCGATTAAAATGGTGCGTCTTGGATTTGAGTACAACCATGATGATCTGATTAAGGCAGTCCTAGATTTGTTGCGGGCCAATGAATTTAAAAACGATGCGTACATCCGCCCCTATATCTTTCAGAAGGGAATGGTGCGGGAGCTTTTGCAGGCCCAGCCAGGCAAACCCACGGAACTGGTGATCGATTCCTGGCCCTTTTTCTCATACAAGGATATGAGCAAAGCGCTCCACGTTTGCATTAGTTCCTGGACCCGAATTTCGGACAATGTGATGCCTCCGCGTTTGAAAGCGTTTTCAAATTATCATAACGGCCGCCTGGCTGCCATTGAAGCTACAGTGCACGGATTTGACTGGTGTATTCTTCTCGATGGAAATGGAAAAGTCACCGAAGGGCCCGGGGCCTGCCTGGCTATGGTAAGGGATGGGAAAGTCATTCTGCCGACCATCACAAACAGTATTCTGGAGAGCATCACGCGGGACACGGTCATCACGCTGGTCAAGGATGTCTTGAACATCCCCGTTGTCGAGCGCGAAGTGGACCGCACGGAATTATACATTGCGGATGAAATCTTCTTCCTGGGCACAGGATGGGAGATCATGCCGGTGGCGTCGGTTGAGCGGTTGGATGTGGGCGACGGCAGGATTGGACCCATCACCCGGGCTGTCGCCGACATCTACCACAAAGTCGCCACGGGCGAGGACACCCGTTTTCCTGAATGGCGCACTCCGGTTTGGAAATCATAGATGAGAAAGAGGATCGATCCATATCCTGATTTGAAGCCTCTGCTGGCTCCCGAATCCATCGCAGTGGTCGGCGCATCGGAAAATCCCGGAGCGGGCAGGCAGGTGCTGGAAAATCTGATCCAGCTTGGGTATCAGGGCGGGATTTATCCAGTCAATCCAAAATATGAAGAAATCCTGGGATTCCCCAGTTATCCGTCCTTGACTGCGATTGGACAGGCCGGACATCATGTCGACATGGTTGCAATCCTCCTGAACCGGGACATGATTGTCCCTGTTTTAAAGGAAGCGGCATCCATCGGTGTAAAAGCTGGCTGGGCCTTTGCCAACGGATTTGCAGAAGCCGGTGCCGAGGGCAAGGCGCTTCAGCAGGAACTGTCAGACGTTTGCAGGAAGCACCGTATCCTTTTCTGCGGTCCCAACTGTGTGGGGTATCTGCATCCCCAGGCCAATGTGGGAACATACAGCGCCCCTGCTCCGGAATCAATGAAACCGGGGAAAATCGGCATGGTCGCCCAAAGCGGATATCTGACGATTACCGTGGCCAACAGCAACCGCGGTCTGGACTTCAGCATGCTTTGTTCGTCCGGAAACGAAGCGGTCGTGGACAGCACGGATTTCATCTCCTACATGCTGGACGATCCCGGGACCGAGATCATTCTTGCTTTTATCGAACAATTCCGCAGACCGGAACGCTTGCCTGAACTGGCGGAACGGGCTCGAGGAAAAGGGAAACCGATCATCCTGATCAAGGCAGGACGCTCCGAGATGGCCCAACGGGCCACGGCCGCGCATACGGGCGCCATTGCCGGTTCTGATGATGTGCAGGATGCCTTATTTCAAAAACTGGGCATCATCCGGGTGGATGATTTTGATGAGATGTATGAGACGGCCGAACTCTTTTCAAAACTGATTCACCGGCTACCAAAAGGAGATGGAATTTATTCCATCACACTCTCGGGAGGCGTCATCAGCCTCATCGCAGATCTGGGAGAGGCGCTGAACCTTCACTATCCGGCCTGGTCGGAACAGGGGAAAAAGAAACTCCTGGAAGTCCTTCCGCCCTATACCGGTATTGACAATCCCGTCGACGCCTGGGGTTATGGTCGTATTGAAGATACGTATGAATCTTGTGTGATGGCTGCGGCCCGGGAAGAAAAATCGGATTTGGTGCTTATCTCACAGGATGTGCCCGGCGGCATGGCGCCCAAGCAGGTGGATCAATATACAGTGGTGGCCAATGCGGCAGTCAAGGTGTCACAAGAGACAGACAAGCCGGTGGTGATGATCTCCAATCCGTCGGTTGGATTCGATTCCGGGATCCAATCGATTCTTGAGCAGGGGAACGTTCCCCTGCTGCAAGGCACCCGGGAGGGATTGAAAGCTATCAAGCATCTGTTGGATTATGCTGCTTTTAAAAAGAAAAAGGTGATTGATCCGGAACAGTCCGACATCCTTCCTCCAAATGTGGACACTTACATGCAATCCGGCTGCAATGCCTTAACTGAGTATACCAGCAAGAAAGTGCTGACTGCGTATGGCGTTCCTTGTACTCCTGAAATCTTATGTCAATCCGTCGAGGAGGCAGTAGAAGCTGCCGCGGCATTGGGATTCCCCGTTGCCTTGAAGGTCGTCTCCCCCCAAATTCAGCACAAGACAGAGGCAGGTATTATCCGTCTGAATCTTGGGAATGCAGAGGCTATCCGAACTGCCTATGATGAAATTCTCAAGAATGGAAGGATTTATGATGAGACTGCCGCCATCGATGGCGTGCTCTGCCAGAAAATGATCACAGGCGCTGTAGCCGAGGCCATTGTCGGTATCCTGATGGATCCCTGTTTCGGTCCAGCCGTTGTGTTCGGAATGGGGGGAGTCATGGTTGAAATCCTCAAGGATCGGGCGCTGGGGATTCCTCCGTTCACCAAAGACGAAGCATTGGACATGATCAACAAAACCAAAGGAAGCAAACTGCTGCAGGGATTCCGCGGATCGCCCCGTGGAGACCTGAATGCGCTGTCGGACACCCTGATCCGTGTCGGTCGCTTGGCTTTGGATTGGGCTGACAGGATCGAGGCGCTGGATATCAATCCACTTTTAATACTGCCCGAAGGCCAGGGTGTTGTGGCTGTGGATGCTCTGCTGGTTTTGAAAAAAGAGACTTGACAATAAGGAGGTTGTTTGATGAAAGCGATTCTGTCGGGGAATGAAGCGATAGCGAGAGGAGCCTATGAAGCAGGCATTCAGATTGCCGTTGGCTATCCCGGCACCCCGAGTTCTGAAATTCTACGAACAATTGCTGAGAAATATGGTGACGACGTCTATACCGAGTGGTCAACCAATGAGAAAGTGGCCATGGATGCCGCAGCCGGAGCAGCCTATTCCGGACGCCGCTGCCTGGTGACCACCAAACAGGTCGGCATGAATGTGCTCTCCGACTCGCTGATGTATACGGTTTATACCGGGGCCGAGGCTGCCATGGTGGTGGTGACCGCGGATGATCCCGGTCTGTTCAGTTCGCAAAATGAGCAGGATAACCGATGGTATGCCCGTCTGATGAAAATCCCTCTGCTGGAACCGGCGGACTCTCAGGAGGCCAAAGATTTTGTGGTTCTGGCAGTGGAACTTTCGGAAAAATTTGATACGCCGGTCTTGATTCGGACAGTCATGAGAACGTCCCATTCCAAGAGCGTGGTCAATCTGAGTGACCGGCCCCAAACTCCAGATGAAGTCGGATTATTCCCCCGCAATCCTGAGAAATACAATTGTACGGCCTCCAATGCCAAGAATATGCATCCCCGCGTGGAACAACGTCTTCTCGATATGGCATCCCATGCTGAGACAGCCTCCTTTAACCGCATTGAGTGGAAAGACCGTTCAGTGGGTATTATCACCAGCGGCGTCATTTATGCGTATGTGAAAGATGTCTTTCCCGAATCCTCTGTCTTGAAACTGGGCATGACCCATCCCTTGCCGAAAAAATTGATTCAAAAATTTGCCGCTGGTGTGGATAAAGTGGTCGTCATCGAAGAGCTGGATCCGGTTCTGGAAGAACAAATCCGGGCCATGGGGATCGAGGTCATCGGCAAGGACGTGTTTCCGCCCTGCCTCGAACTGCTGCCCGATGATATCAAACGATACAGCATCAAGGCCGGTCTGTTGCCAGAGGACAAATCAGACGACCGGCAATCGAAAACAATTCAGAATTTACCCATACGTTCTCCTGTTTTCTGTGCCGGATGTCCCCACCGTTCCACGTTCTATCTTCTGAACAAAATGAAGCTCCCTGTAGCCGGCGATATTGGCTGCTACAATCTGGGCACACTTCCCCCCTTCAGAGCACAGCACACCATGGGCGCCATGGGCGCCAGCATCGGTGTGTTGCACGGCATGTCCCTGGCCGATCTGCCCGAGACGCGCGTCTGCACCATTGGGGATTCCACTTTTTTCCATTCGGGCATGGCTCCTCTGGTGAACATGGTGCATACCAACACCCGGGGCGTGGTGATCTTGATGGACAACAGTGTCACCGCCATGACAGGCCACCAGGATCATCCGGGTGTGGACTGGTCAGTGACCCCGGACCGGCCTGCGCAGCGAATCGAAATCGAACCCCTGGTCAGGGCCATGGGCGTAAAAAAAGTGCTGGTCGTGAACGCTTTCAATGTCAAGGAAGTGGAAGCCGGTTTGAAAGAGTGTCTGGATTACGAAGGACCGTCGGTCTTGATCACCCGGGGCGAATGCGTGTTTGTGTCCAGAGATCCACAGCCTGCCTATCATGTGGATCTGGAGACCTGTATCGCTTGCCAGCTCTGCTTCAAGGTCGGCTGCCCTGCCATTGGTCTTTCTACGGAAAAGAATCCGAAAAACGGCAAATTCAAATCGCACATTGAGCCGACACTCTGTACCGGATGTGATATCTGCGCGCAGGTTTGCCCGACCGGCGCCATGCAGGCGCCCGCAGGAAAGGATGAGGTGTAAGATGAAAAATAGAAACTTTTTGGTCGCCGGTGTCGGAGGTCAGGGTACTGTGCTTTCCGGGGATGTGCTTGCCGAGATCGGCATGGCAGCAGGGTATGATTCCAAAAAATCGGATGTGTTGGGCCTGGCTATCCGAAGCGGCAGTGTGATCAGTCATATCCGCTGGGGAGAACATGTGAATGCCCCCATGTCCATGAAGAAAACAGTGGATTATCTTTTGGCGTTTGAACCGCTCGAAGCCGCGCGTATGGTGCCCTATCTGAAACATGAAGCCACAGTCATTGTCAATAATTACCGGATTCCACCAGCCGCTGTGACCACGGGTCAGGTTCAATATCCTTCTGCAGAGGAAATAAAACAATCTCTGGATTCAACAGCTCAGAAGGTGTACTATATCGATGCAACTCAGAAAGCGGAAGAATTGGGTAATGTGAAGGCCGTCAATATTTTGCTGCTTGGCGCGCTCTCTTCACTTTTTGAAATATCCTCCTCGATTTGGGAAGATGTTATTGCAAAGTATGTCCCGGAGAAGTTCAAGGATTTGAATCTGCGCGCGTTTCTGGCGGGAAGAGAGCTGATCTGTGATGCGAACTCATGAGTCTCCAGTTAAAACCGTCATTTAAAGATAGAAGGATTTTCTGATGCGGCCTTCGAAAAATCACCGCCCGGAAAATGTTGAAGCGTTCACACCCGGTCCCGCATCAGCGGGACCGGGAAGGAATTGTTGTCTAATCCCGATCTTCAATATTCAGAAAATACAATTGACGGATCGGGAAAGTTCAATTCCTTCAGGGAACGCAGAGACATTTTCAGGTGTTTTTTCGGCAGCCGCGGTTTTTTGGGGCACCTTTTTTCTGAAAAAAGGTTCCACCGTCAGTAAACGATCCACCGCCAGAGGCGGTGGCTTTAAGACTCCCGGCGGAGCCGGGGGGCTTAAAGTAGGCAGGTATCTGCCGTCCAGTTTAGGATCGAGAACCACTAGCCGAGCCAGTGGTTTGAAGATCAATCAAAATCTTCCTTCAATTCCTCACTTTGATGA
>CAZDVF010000149.1:0-6674 GCA_964508725.1 uncultured bacterium
CTGGGGAGCAGGGATTCGAACCCCGATACTACGGTCCAGAGCCGCATGTCCTGCCATTGGACGACTCCCCATTGATCTAAATGAGATACAAATATAGGAATTATGCCCAAAAAAGTCAAACACTTTTTACCCGTTCATTTCCGAAATGTCTTGCAAAAATGAGCAGACTTTAAAATATTCCACCCCGTGATTCGTCTTATCACTTGAAAGGAGACGGAATTGACGGTTCGCATCAGCAAAGCTTATCAAACGGAGCGCCAGAGCCTGCTGGCATTCATCCGCAGCCGGATTGCAGATCCAGATGATGCAGAAGACATCCTGCAAGATGTGTTCGCCAGCACCCTCGATGCTCTGAATGTCACACGCCCAATTGACAACCTGGTGGGATGGCTTTACACCACTGCGCGGAACAAAATCATCGACTGGTACCGGAAGAAACGGATTCCCATCGTCTCTTTGGATCAGTCAAATCTGGGTGACCGCCCGCTTGCGGAAGTTCTCGGAGACGTCCAACTCAATCCGGAACATGTGTTCTTTCGGCATCAAATCATCGAACAACTGACAGCCAGCCTGGATGAGCTGCCGCCCAACCAGCGCGACGTCTTCATCTGGAATGAAATCGAAGGGCGCACGTTCAGAGAGATCGCTGAATTAACAGGAGAATCGATCAACACCCTTCTGTCACGAAAGCGATACGCCGTTCAATTCCTTCGGAAACGCCTTGAAGAAATCAAAGACATCATCACTCAAATGCAATAGGAGGACAACATGCACCCAAGAATCAATTGGATCGGAACCCGGATCTTCGGCGGCATCGTAATGGCCGTTATTCTCGCTTTTCTCTTTGGCTGGATCGTCATGCTGCTCTGGAACTGGGTCATGCCTGCCGTATTTGGTGTCGGCACACTTACATTCTGGCAGGCATGGGGGCTCGTCATCCTTTCACACATTCTGTTCAAGAGCGGATCGGGACATCCAAACCACCACTCTCCCTTTCAACATCAGCAGGGAAATTGGCGCGACAGATTCAAGTCCAGAATGAATGAACACTTCGGAACCGCTGAGAAAAGCGAAGTCAAACCGGAAGAATAACAGTTCAAATCCGTGCGGCGCATCTATCCGGTGCGTCGCACGGCATACCGGGCCCGGTGTTTCGATAGTGGCTCATCACCACTGGAATGAAAACACCCATCCTGATCACCCGACAGTACAAAATCCCAATACATCTTTAGTGTATGACAGCAACCGTTTAAAAACAACACCCCCTATTGTTCCCATCGAGGAAGACACTAAGGGGTGTTCGTATGATTCGATTCTTCAACTCCCAAAGGTATCAAACCTTCAGGAGATATTCATATTCGGTCTACACTTCGGCCATGCGCTTGTACATTTCGTAGCGCCGCCGGACCACCTTCTGCATTTCCGTCCAGAATCCTTCCACGCGGTCCGGGAATGTCTGTTTCAGCGTGGTGTAGCGCTTCTCGCCTTCCAGGAATTTTTTGACATCCACAGACGGTTCTTTGGAATCAAGGATGAACGGATTCTTGCCCTCTTTCCGCAGATCGGGATTGTACCGGTAGAGCATCCAGTACCCGGAATCGACGGCCTTTTTCTCTTCCTGTTGTGTGTAAGCCATGTCGAATCCATGGTTGATGCACGGTGCATACGCGATGATGATGGAGGGGCCGTTGTAGGCTTCTGCCTCGGTGATGGCCTTGATGAGCTGGTTCTTGTTGGCTCCCATCGCCACAGATGCTACATAGACATATCCGTAACTCATCATCATCATGCCCAGATCTTTTTTCACTGTGGTCTTACCTGCTTCAGCAAACTTGGCAACTGATCCTAATGGAGTGGCTTTGGATGCCTGACCGCCGGTATTTGAGTAGACTTCAGTATCCAAGACGATAACATTGATATCTTTCCCAGAAGCCATCACGTGATCGAGTCCGCCGTATCCGATATCATAGGCCCACCCGTCGCCACCAAAGGCCCACACACTCTTGGGAACAAAGTAATTCTCCAGTTCCTTGATCCGCGCCAGCACCTTCTTGGCGTCGCCGTCGGCCTTGCTCAGTAAACCGGGCAGCAGCGTCTGGATCTTCTGCGCGTTGACCTTGACTTCGTCGCCCTTGGTGTCCCAAAGCTCCTTGGCTTTGGCCAGGGCATCCTTCAAATCACCATTAACACCCAATTCAAGAGCCCTGTCCACATTGTAGAGTAGTTGCTTCCGGTTGGCGTTGACAGCCAGCCGCATCCCGTAACCATACTCGGCATTGTCTTCGAACAGTGAGTTGGCCCAGGCCGGTCCGTATCCCTCCTTGTTTGTTGTGTAGGGGATGGACGGAAAGTAAGCGCCCCAGATGGAAGAGCAACCTGTGGCATTCGCCACGATCAGGCGGTCCCCATAGAACTGAGTGATAAGCTTCACATAAGGTGTCTCGCCACAACCGGCACATGCACCGGAGAACTCAAGCAGCGGCTGCTTGAACTGGCTGCCCTTGACCGAAGCTTCTTTCACGACCGTGCTCAGGACATCTTCTGGCAAAGAAAGGAAGAAATCGACATTCTCGTCCTCTCCGGCCGCCCGCTCGTCTTCAATGGGCTTCATGACCAGCGCCTCTTTGGGACACTCGTTAACGCAGTTCATACATCCGACACAATCTTCGATAAAGATTTGGATCTTGTAATCGTAACTCTCGCCATCCTTGCCGATAGCCTTCAGGATTTTGAACGATTCAGGCGCACCTTTCAGAAGCGTGCGATCGATCAGCTTGGGCCGTACTGCTGCATGCGGGCACACGAAGGAGCACTGATTGCACTGGATGCAGTTCTCGGGAATCCAGTGCGGCACCATGGGAGAAACACCTCGCTTCTCGTACTGCGTGGTTCCCGAGGGCACGAAACCGTCCAGGGGCATTTTCGAGACGGGGATATTGTCTCCCTTGTCCCGCATAATGGGTTCCATGACCTCTTTAACGAAATCACTGGCATCATCAGGAACAAGTTTCTTCGGCACGTGATGCTTGGCTGGCAGTGCTGACGGAACCGCAACCTCTTGGAGTGCCTCGTTGGTTTTATCGACAGCGGCCCAGTTCATATCCACAATCTCTTTGCCGCGATGGCGATAGCTTTTGTCAATGGCCTTCTTGATGAGAGCGATGGCTTCACCGCGTGGCAGCACATTGGAGATGATGAAAAACGCCGCCTGCATCACCGTGTTGATGCGTCCGCCCAGGCCGACCTTCCGGGCAATCTCCAAAGCGTTGATGTTGTAAAATTTGACCTTCTTCTCGATGATCGTCTTTTGCATATCTTCGGTCAGGTTCTCGAACGCCACGTCGGCGGACCAGTTGGAATTCAGCAGGAAAGTCCCGCCCTCTTTGATTCCCTCGAGGATATCATAGCGGCCGATAAACGCCTGGTTGTGGCAGGCGATAAAATCGGCGTTCTGAATCAGGTACGGCGACTGGATGGCTTCCTTGCCAAAACGGAGGTGGCTGCGGGTGACACCGCCGGACTTTTTGGAATCGTACTGGAAGTAACCCTGGGCGAACATGTCGGTGTTATCGCCGATGATTTTGATAGAGTTCTTGTTGGCGCCCACCGTTCCATCGGATCCCAAACCCCAAAACTTGCACGTGACAGTTCCCTCGGGGATCGAGTTGATGTGTTGCTTGATTTCGATAGAGGTATGTGTGACATCGTCATTGATGCCGACTGTGAATCCGTGAGTGCATTTTCCGTCAAGGTGATCATAGACGGCCTTGATCATCGAGGGTGTGAATTCCTTGGATGAAAGCCCGTACCGTCCGCCGATGATCGTGAGGTCACATCGATCCTTTAGAGCGGCGACAGTATCAACATACAACGGTTCACCGATGGATCCGGGCTCTTTGGTGCGATCAAGTACAGCAATTTTCTTCACAGAGGCGGGAATCGCTTTCACGAAATGTTCGACTGAGAAAGGACGATAAAGTCGCACTTTCACCAGACCCAGCTTCTCGCCTCGACTATTGAGATAATTGACGGTTTCGTCAATGGCTTCGCATCCACTTCCCATGGCGATGATAACCTTATCCGCATCAGGAGCTCCCACGTAATCGAAAAGATGGTATTGCCGTCCGATTTTCGTAGCCAAGAGGTCCATGTACTCCTGGACAACGGCCGGAGCTGCATCATAATACTGGTTGACCGTTTCGCGGCCCTGAAAATAGACATCGGGATTCTGTGCGCCAACTTTGACACCGGGGTGTTCCGGATTCAAACCACGACGCCGGAATTCTTCCACGTACTGCATGTCAACCATCTCTGCCATCGTGTCGTAATCAATCACTTCGATTTTCTGGATCTCGTGAGAATTCCGAAATCCATCAAAAAAGTTGACAAATGCAATCTTGGATTTTAATGTGGACAGATGTGAAACGACCGCCAAGTCCATAATTTCCTGAATCGAACTGGCGGCCATGAGAGCCCATCCCGTATTTCGCGCGGACATCACATCGGAGTGATCTCCAAAAATCGATAGCGCCTGACAGGCTAGAGACCGGGCCGAAACATGGAATACTGAAGGCAGCATCTCACCTGCAATCTTGTGCATATTCGGCAGCATGAGCATCAATCCCTGTGATGCGGTAAACGTCGTCGTGAACGCGCCACCGGATAAAGATCCGTGCACGGCGCCGGCAGCGCCAGCCTCGGACTGCATCTCGATGACATCCACGGTCTGCCCGAAAATATTTTTCAGCTTGTTGGCAGCCCATAAGTCAGCCAATTCACCCATACCAGATGAGGGTGTAATCGGATAAATTGCCGCCACATCACTGAACGCATACGCCACGTGTGTCGCAGCTGTATTTCCGTCCATCGACTCCTTTTTAAATGTCTTCATACGAACCTTCCTTTTCGATAAGTTTGGCTTGCAGGATCTGTCAAATCACAACCATTATGGGTTTAGGGACAAGCATTCCAAAGGAAACAAGACAACAAATCACAACTAAAACCGGCCTGTAAGTTAAGGTAAAATATTCAAAAAATCAATGTCTTTCGGAATGAAGCTGCATAATATAATTGATACTCTGCCGCAGCCTGCGGATCGTTATCTCTCTACCCAGCGCTTCCATCAGTTCAAACATGCCAGGACTGGCTGTTGATCCTGTCACCGCCAAACGCGCAGGTTGGAGAATCTTGCCCAGACCAGCCCCCGATTGCTCCGACAGATCGTGGACTGCTGTTTCCATCGAGGAAATGGACCAGTCCGGTAATACCTCAATGGCGGACAGGAGGCGCTTCAGGTTCTCGAGTGCGCCCGGTTTCATCCAGTGCTTTTTTACGGCCTTCTCGTCGTACACTTCGGGATCACGGAAAAAATACCAGCCCTTCTCCGCAAACTCTGCAAGCGTCCGCACCCGCTCTTTCATCAGCTGGATGAACCGGACAAGAAACTCCCGGTTTAACCTGGCGAATTCTGCGTCGATCAATTTATGCGCGATAAGGAGTGGTATCACATCATCCAGCAAGGCATCGACGGACATTCGGTTGAGATATTGACCGTTCATCCACGTGAGTTTATCCATGTCCCACACCGCAGCAGCTTTGTTGATCCGTTTCAGGGAGAAAGCTTCAGCCATCTCGTTGAGGGACATGATTTCAAGATCGTCTCCGGGTGACCATCCGAGCAGGGCAAGATAATTGACCACTGCCTGGGGAAGAAATCCTGCTTCCTTAAAAGCTTCAATGGATGTTGCGCCGTGGCGTTTGGACAGCCGCTTTTTGTCCGAACCCAGAATCATGGGCACATGGGCGAATTGGGGTAAATCCCAATCCAGCGCCTGAAAAAGAAGGATCTGCTTGGGCGTGTTGGAGATGTGATCATCACCGCGAATCACATGTGTAATGCCCATATCATGGTCGTCTACCACAACAGCCATCTGATAGACCGGACTGCCGTCAGAACGGACGACGATGAAATCGCCGATCTCGCGGTGGTTCACCCGTACATCTCCGCGAACACCGTCGTGGAAAACAGTCTCACCCTCAGGCACGCGCAGCCGCACGGTGAAAGGACGGTTGGCTTCAAGGTTTGACTGAATCACAGATTCAGAAAGATCACGGCACGTGCCATCATATCTGTACTCTCCGGTCTGCTGGATGGCCAGCTCCCGCTTCATCTGGAGTTCATCAACCGAACAAAAACAACGGTACGCATGGCCCGAATCGAGGAGCGACTGACAAGCCTGCCTGTGCTGTTTTAATCGTGTGGATTGATGAACCGGAACCTCATCCCACGTGAGCCCCAGCCATTTCAGGCTGCGCAGAATCGCCTCTGTCATCTCCGGATCAGATCGGATCGAATCCGTATCTTCGATGCGGAGGAAAAATTGTCCACGCATGCGCCGGGCAAACAGATAATTAAACAGAGCGGTCCTCGCACCGCCGACGTGTAAAAAACCCGTGGGACTGGGTGCAAACCGGACACGGACAGGAGTAACTGCCTGCATAAATCATCCTCTCAGATCTGAATGAAAAAAGAAAACCACGGAATTGTCCGGTCATTCCGTCTCATTCCGTGGTTTAATCTTGCGGAGAGGGTGGGATTCGAACCCACGGTAAGGGTTTATGCCCCTACAACCGCTTAGCAGGCGGCTGCCTTCAGCCAACTCGGCCACCTCTCC
>CAZDVF010000150.1:0-6673 GCA_964508725.1 uncultured bacterium
CTGGTCAGCACTGACGTGCCTACTTTGAATCCACCGCTACGCGGTGAATTCAAAGTCACCCGTTTTGCGGGTGGTCGTTTACTGGTTTATGGAAATCCTTAATACCCGTTTTTTTACATCCCTGGTATGAACTTACAAAAAAGAGAGGTTGCTTGTGGAACCGAAAAAAACGCCGCTATATGATGAGCATGTCAGATTGGGGGGGAAAATTGCTGATTTTGCCGGATGGTTGATGCCATTATGGTATGGATCGGGGCAATCGGAAGAGCACCACGCCACACGGAAAGCGTGCGGGCTCTTTGATATCTGTCACATGGGTGAATTTGAGATCAAGGGTAAAGGTTCGAAAGCTTTTATATCGTGGATGCTGACCAACGATATCGAAAAGTTGGTGGACGGCCAGGCTCAGTACAATTTTATGCTCAACGAAGACGGTGGTGTGGTGGATGACTGTATTATTTATCGATTTGACGACGAGAACTGGATGCTTGTTGTCAATGCGGGTGATATTGGCGGTGACTTTGCCTGGCTGCAGAAACATGCGCCTGCTGACGTATCGCTCAAGAATGTAAGCGACAACACAATGAAGCTCGACCTTCAGGGCCCAGCCGCGCCGAAATTGATGTCACGCTGGCTCACAGAAGATCATTTTTCGCGCTTGAAGTTCTTCCGTTTTGTTGATAACGTTGAAATTGACGGTATGAAACTTCTTGTGTCGCGAACGGGATACACCGGCGAGGTCGGTTTTGAGCTATACGCAGATGTGAAGCACACGAATGATTTGTGGAAACTGCTTATGAACGAAGGGAAGAAGTACGATATGCTGCCCTGTGGGCTCGGTGCGCGCGACACATTACGGACCGAAGCCGGTTTGCCTCTTTACGGCCATGAGCTCCAGGCCACAAAAAAAGCTGTATGCCTTCCCTGGGATTTTGCGATGTGCTGGGACAGTGATTTTATCGGAAAGAAAAGCTGTGTGGCACAAAAAGAGAAAGGCGTCGATTACTACGTCTATCCTTTCATCATGGAAGGCCGCCGTAAAGCCATGCATGGATGGGAAGTCTTGCAGGGTTCCACAGTTATTGGTGAAGTGCTGAGTGGTGTGATTGCCCCATCTCTTGAGAATCGTCCCATTGGATTTCTTGGCGTCAACAAAGCATTGGATGAAGACGCGGCGCTGTTGTTCCGGCAGCAGGGACGCCCGGCGACGATGCCGGGGAAAGTAACGAAGATTCCGTTTTTCCCCACAACATCGCGGAAAAAGATGTCTAATTTTTTGTAAGATATTGACATATTTTAATGACGGTTTCTGTATCTCTGTTGCCCGCGGAATTTACCAGGGTGGCCACAGGGGATGAACATGTCGCTGTGATTGATGCCTTTCGCGCATCCACAAGTATTATCACAGCTCTGGCGAACGGGGCAGAAAAGATCCTGCCGCTGTCTACGCCTGAAGAAGCCCGCGCCCGATTTGCTGCCTTTTCAGAAAACAAGGCCGTGCTTTGCGGCGAGAGGGGAAGCATTCGCATTAGGGGATTTACACTGGGCAACTCTCCAAAAGAGTATTCCCGGGAGGCTGTCCAGGATAAAATCATCTTGTACACAAGCACCAATGGCGCGCAAATGCTGAATCAGGCTGTTTATGCGCCGGAGGTTCTTGTGGCAGGCTTTGTCAATTGCAGAGCCGTCGTCCGGCGAATAGCCAGGACTCCCTCAAGCTGGGTGCTGGCGTGCGCCGGGACTAACGGCCATTTTTCTTTAGAGGACGCTGTGTGCGCGGGGATGATTGCCACACGTTTGATCCATCTATTTCATGGAAAGAATCCTATCTTGAACGATGGGGCTCATGCCGCAATGTCGCTCTTTCGTTGTTATGCCTCCAATTTGATCGACATGGGCAAGGCATCTCAGCAAGGTCAAATATTATCCAGTTTGGGATTAGAAGAGGATCTGACTGATTGCCTCGCTGTGGATGCATACGATTTGATTCCAATTTTACATGACGGAGAACTCAAGACCGATTCAGAATGAACAGCCAAGTAAAACATGAGAGGGGAGAAAGCAAACGAGAGGTTTTGGGCATCCTCATCATGGCCTTTGCGCTTTTGGTTTTTCTCGGCCTGATCTCGTATCACCACACCGATTTCCCCAATAATGGATCCGCCCAGGCTGTCAAAAACTGGCTGGGTTTGGCTGGCGCATGGTTTGGCCACTATCTCTATGTCTACACCATCGGCTATTCCTGTCTTGTTTTTCCCTTGATCCTCTTTCTGTTTGGTTGGAACCTCTTCGTCCAGAAACCGTTTCAGCCATTCTATCGCATAGCGATCGCTTTGCTGGCGCTGGGCCTTTTCCTCTCTACAGCACTGGCGCTACCTGAAGTGGTTTCCGAAGAGAAAACCCGATTTGGATTCCGGCTCAGCGGCCTGCTGGGCGCTTTTTTCGCCGAACATCTGAATCGCTATCTGGGGATGGTCGGGAGCATTGTGGTCCTTCTGACATTCCTTCTGATCTTTTTTGTCACAGCCACAACCTGGAGCATGCGTCAGGCTGTCCTGTCATTTCGAGACGAAGTCCGCACCGTTGTCGCAGATTTGCGTCAGAAACGGATAGACGTGCAACGCAGGCGTCAAGAGCAGCCTAAAAAGAAAAAATCACGAATACCCGTATCCGAGTCGCGAAAGAGTCCCGCTCCAACTGAGCGTCTTGATCCGGTCAAGCCGGAGCCTGTCATCCATCAAGTCCAAAACCGCCCTGCTGCTTCCGCATCAGAACCGATCCGGAGAGAAGTATCCAGATCGATGGAATTGGATGTCCCTGCAATCCCCAGGGGGCCATACCAACTTCCGCCGCTTGATCTCTTTCAGTCTGAGACGCACAATACCCAGAAAGTTGATCGACGGATTTTAGAGGAAAAGGCGCATCTCCTCGAGGAGAAACTGAAAGAGTTTGACATCCGCGGGGACGTGGTCGGTATCCAGCCCGGACCAGTTATTACGCGGTTTGAAGTCAGGCCGGCGCCTGGTGTGAAGATCAGCCGGTTCGTCAGCAGTCAGGAAGATCTGGCTCTTGTACTCAAGGCGCAGCGTGTCCGTGTGGTGGCGCCGATCCCGGGCAAGGCAGCTGTGGGCATCGAAATTCCCAATGATGAGCCCATGGTGGTGGGCCTGCGGAGCATTCTCGAATCCGAGGCTTTTCAGACCGCGACATCCATGTTGACGCTGGCTCTGGGCCAGACCATCGAGGGGCGTCCCTATGTCGCCAACCTGGCTCAGATGCCCCATCTTCTCGTCGCCGGCGCCACCGGGTCCGGCAAATCGGTCTGTCTGAACACAATTATCGCCAGTTTCCTGTTCCGCGCCGAACCTGAGGACGTCCAGCTTGTCCTCATCGATCCCAAAAAGCTGGAACTGTCTCTCTACCGCAAACTGAAGAAGCATCACCTGACCACGCGTGACGATCTTGAAGAGGATGTCATCACCACGGTCGGGAACGCCGTGTCCGTGCTTCGCAGTCTCGAACTGGAGATGGAGCGCCGTTATCGCATTCTGGCGCGGGCCGGCGTGCGCAACATCGACGATTACAATGAAGCTGTTAAAGCAGGTAAAATCCACGCGCAGGAAGAGGGAAAAAGTCCTGAGCATTTCCCCTATCTGATCCTCATAGTTGACGAGCTGGCCGACCTGATGGTCACAGGCGCACGCGAAATTGAAGAGCCCATCGCGCGTCTGGCCCAGATGTCACGCGCCGTGGGCATTCATCTGATACTGGCAACACAGAGGCCTTCTGTGGATGTCATTACAGGCGTAATCAAGGCGAATTTCCCCTCGCGGATTGCATTTCAGGTAGCGACAAAGGCTGATTCGAGAACCATTCTCGATCGTAACGGAGCCGAGAAACTCCTGGGCCGCGGTGATATGCTGTTCATGCATCCGAGGGAGGCCGAACCGATCCGCATTCACGGTGCTTTCATCTCCACCGAAGAAGTAGAGCGAATCGTTCAATTCGTCCGGCAACAGCCAGCGGCTGAACCGTGGAAGCTTCCCGGTTTCGGATCGAAAGGCACGCCATCTGGCGGAGGTGGAGACGGCGAGCACGACGTGCTGTTTGAGGAGGCAAAACGGTTGGTCATCCGGCATCAGCAGGGATCTGTTTCGCTGCTTCAGCGCCGGCTTCGTATTGGCTATGCCCGCGCCGGACGTCTCATCGATGAGCTCGAAGATGAGGGCATCATCGGACCTTTTGACGGCAGCAAAGCCAGAGAGGTGCTTGTCGATGAGAGCGCCCTGGATGATCTCTCCGATCAGGCCCCGTCGGAAGAGGAGGTTTGATGATGCGCCACTATGGTCTGAAACTGTTTCTGTTTGTCCTTGTCGCAGCACAGGCTGTCTGCCTGGGGATGGATGAAGCAGCAGACAGGGTGATCCGAAACGTGGAGAAACGGATCAGTTCTGCCAAGACGATGCGTGTTGAATTTGTTGAGTCCTATTTTTGGGAGTTGACCGGTGAGGAGCAGTCGCTGGAAGGTGTCCTGATTCTCGAAGATGAAACGCGTTTCCGTGTCACCACCGAGGATCAGATCATTGTCTCTGACGGTGACACATTGTGGACATACAGCATTCCGTCCAAACGCGTGCTTATCGATAAACTGGTTAAAACGGATGACGCGCTGCTGCCACGGCAGATTTTTTTCCGGTACACCCATGATTATCGCGCGCAATCAAGGGGAGAAGAAACCATCGATGGAAAGGTATGCCACGTCATCGATCTGACGTCGGAATCAGATGACGTGTTTATTCCCAGGGCCGTTGTCTGGGTTGACGGCAAGACCTGGCTGCCTGTCAAGGTGGCGCAAACCGATCTGAATGGAAATCAGACCATTTACCTGCTTCACGAGATCGCCATCGACGTTCCGGTTGATGCCGGTTTGTTTCGGTTCGACATTCCGCCGGATACAGAAGTGATTCGGATGCAATAGGTGTTCGGTTATCAGACAGGGATGGCATCATAACAAGGCACTTGCACCATGGAAAGAGGTCGACCCGCTATTATCCTGACAGATGTAACATTCAGATATTTCGGGGATTACGCTGTGTGATTCCAGATAAAGGATATCTGGCATGGTGTTTGTCTCTTGTTTAACACTTATCTCTTGAGGGGAGATCAGAAGAGTGGAAGAGGAGTTGAGAGAGCAACAAGTCACGTTGAGTGACTATTTGCGTGTTCTGTATCGAGGCCGCTGGATTATTACCATTTCCTTCCTTGTTGTGTTTGCCGCAACCATCTTTTTTACCTTCACAGCCCAGCCTGTGTACGAGGCCTCGGCCCTGGTCCTGATCAAGGAAGAGGGGAGTGTTCAGAGCCAGATCTTTGAAGTCTCCAGCTTCATGAAGCAGGAAACCATGATCAACAACCAGGTGGAGATCCTTAAAAGCCGGACTCTGGCCTCCGAGGTAATCCATCGCCTCAAGAGTTCTTCGCGCGCCGACTCGCTCTGGATTCTGGGCAACAGGCGGGACGATGCGAACTTTTCTCTAAAAGGTTGGTTGTTGTCGCTGCTGCAAAACGGATCGGGCGACGAGGATCTGACGACAGAAGACATTATCCGCAATTTCAGGGAAAATGTGACCACCGTCGCTCCCAGACGTGATACAGACATGATCGAACTGAAGGTTCAGTCGTTCAGTCCCGGCGAAGCCAGCTTCATCGCCAACACGTGGATGGAATCGTACCGCGATCTCGATATCCGGGAGAGCCGGGAAGAGGTCACGGAGGTCCGTCAGTTTTTAGAGCAAAAAGTACAGGACATCGACGAAGAGCTGGTGCGGTCCGAAGAATTGTTGAAAGAGTTCAAGGAAAAGCAGGGCCTGACGGAACTGACCGCCGAGACGGAACAGCTCATCGAGCAACTGGCGGAGTTTCAGACGCTCTACCAGGCTGCCAAGACAGACCTGGAAGCCAACGAGAAACGATTGACCCATCTGCGGGGCCAGCTTGAAGGAAGTCAGGCCGCGCTGCTTGAGACCGGCAAGAGCCTCTCAAGTCCGGTCATTCAGGAGCTGGAGATCCAGCAGGCTGAACTCATCGGTGAAATCGCCGGTTACGAACAGCAGCTCAAGGATCAGGGCTTGCTCGAGTCTCAGAACCCCCTTCTGAAATCGAAGGAACAGAGACTCAAGGGAATCCAGGACAAGATTGTCGAAGAAAAAACCAAACTCGTCGCCGGAGGCATGACGTCCATCAATCCCCTGGAAACATCCCAGACGCTGATCACCAGCATCCTCGAAATCGAAACAGAAAACAACTCGCTCAAGGCCAAGACCGAGAGTTACCGCCAGATTGTCGCGCAGTATGAACGCAAGCTCAATGCGCTGCCCGCCAAGAGCCTGCGGCTGGCCCAGCTTCAGCGCGAGGCCATGGTGAACAACAATATCTACGTCATGATGCGCGAGAAATTCGAAGAGAACCGCATTGCCGAAGCGGGGCAGATCGGCACGGTGCGCATCGTGGATCGGGCCATGCCGCCGAAAAAGCCCATCAAGCCGAAGAAAAAGATGAACATTCTCCTTGGTTTCATGGTGGGACTCGGTTTGGGTGTCGGTCTAACGTTTGGACGGGAATATCTGGATACATCCTTGAAGACAATTGAGGATATCGAACGCATCGGTTTTAC